>JAKSUK010000099.1 GCA_024409095.1 Clostridium sp. | reverse complement strand
AACAAGATTTCCAAACATCATACCTACTAAAGGTACAAATATTATATTCTTCACTTTTATCTTATTTAATATTGTCATAAATATTAAAGATCCTAATAATGCAAATATAAATGAAAAAATAGCCTTTGATATTACTCCTGCCTTTGGCATAAATAACATAGCAAACATTAATCCCATCTTAGCACAATCCATAGTACCTGCTGTTGTTGGTGATGTAAATTTATTTCTACTTATCTGCTGCATTATAAGACCACTTATACTAAGTCCCATACCAGCAATTATTATGCTGATAAGCCTAGGTAATCTACTTATTAAAATTATCTGTGTCTTACTGTTGTCGCCAGTTAATATATCTTTAATGCTTATATTGCTTACTCCTATAAATAAAGAAATAAACGATAGTATTACTAAAGTTATTACTAAATATCTCTTCTTCACCTTATCCTCCAAAACTTATTGATATATATTATCTATATATATTGATATTCATTATCATTTAACTAGATAATACAATGTCATAGCATTTTTGTCAACATTGTTTTTTACAAAAATATTAAAAAGCACCCATTATTTATCATAATGGCTGCTTTAAAATTCAATTATAAAACTTATTAAATCTTCTAAAATCATATTTTTTCTATACTCTTTCGCTCACCTTTAAAGTTGTTTATTTTTTTGCTTCTTTTAATAAGCTCCTCTTCAATTTCAGATATAGAAATATCCTTATTCACCATTAATACTAAGAGATGGTATATTAAATCTGCAAATTCATTTACTTGTTCTTCCTTATTATCCTCTTTACAAGCTATAATTACTTCTGTACATTCTTCACCAACCTTTTTTAAAATCTTATCAGTACCTTTATCTAATAAATACTTTGTATACGAACCATCTTTTCCTCTTTCTTTCCTCTTTATAATTGTTTTATATAATTCGTTAATGATTTTCTCCATATATCCTCCTAAAGAAGCAAGTATATTCTCCAGTGTGACATGCTACACCTATTTGATTAACTTTTATTAGTAATGTATCTTCATCACAATCTACCCTTATTTCTTTTACTATTTGGTAGTTACCTGACGTTTCACCCTTATGCCATAATTTATTTCTACTTCTGCTAAAGAACCAAACAGTACCATCTTCAATAGTCTTAAGAAAGCTTTCTTGAGACATATATCCTAGCATAAGTACCTCACCACTATTAAAGTCTTGAATAATAGCTGGTACTAAACCATGATTTTTATCAAAATCTATTTTATAGCTACTGTCCATAATTACTTTCCTACTCTCTAACATATATTTTTTTACTTTTAAGATAATCCTTAAGTTCTAAAATTTTTAATTCATTATAATGAAATAAAGATGCTGCAAGTGCACCATCTGCATTTGCATATTTAAATACTTCATAAAAATCTTCTTTTTTTCCAGCTCCACCTGATGCAATAATAGGAACATTTACTATATTATTAACTTCTCTAGTAAGATTAATATCAAATCCATTTTTTGTTCCATCAGTGTCCATTGATGTCAGCAATATTTCTCCTGCTCCTAATTTGACTGCTTCTTCAATCCACTTTAAAACATCAATACCTGTATTTATCCTTCCTCCATTAATTATTACCTCCCACATATTTCTTTTTTCATTCCTTTTAGCATCTACTGCCAAAACTATGCATTGATTACCAAAATAATAAGCTGCTTTTTCTATAAGCTTCTTATCTTTTACAGCAGCTGAATTTAAACTTACTTTATCAGCACCAGCCCTTAAAATTCTTTTTATATCTTCTATACTAGATAGTCCTCCCCCTACAGTAAAAGGTATAAATATATTTTCTGCTACCTTTTCCACTACCTTTTCCATTATTCCTCGCCCTTCATGAGTTGCTGTAACATCAAGAAATACTAGCTCATCAGCACCAACTTCATAATAATATTTCCCAAGCTTAACTGGATCTCCAACGCTTATTAAATCTTTAAAATTAATTCCCTTGACCACATTGCCATCTTTAACATCAAGACATGGTATTATTCTTTTAGTATGCATATAATCACCTATCTTTTTTACAAACATTTATTGCTTCTTTTAAATTTAGGTTACCATTGTAAACAGCCTTTCCTACTATTGCAGCATAGATATCTCTCTTTTTTAATGATTCTATATCTTTAATATCCTTTATACCACCTGATGCTGTTACTTTCATGGAAGTAATATTTTTTATATTTTCTATTAATTCCAAATTTATTCCTTTCATTGTTCCATCACGATTTATATCCGTTACTATTACATTTTCAATTCCTATTGATTCTATTTTTTTTATAAAATCTATATAATATATACTACTTTCTTTAATCCATCCATTAGTACATAAATATCCATTCTTACAATCTATACCTATTGAAATTTTATCACCAAAATTTTTAACTGATTTTATTAAAAGTTGCTCATTTTCAATGGCAGAGGTCCCCAAAATAACTTTGCTAACACCATTATCTATTAGGAATTCAATATCTTTATAATTTCTTATTCCTCCCCCTACTTCTATTGGTATATCTACACACTTTGCAACTTTTATTATTATTTCAGCATTAACCATATGACCTTCTTTTGCTCCATCTAAATCTACCATATGTATAGCATCTACTCCTACTTCATTAAAATATTTAGCAATATTCATAACGCTTTGCTCAACAATCTCTTTTTTACTATAATCACCTTTATACAACCTTACTGCATTTCCTGCAATTATATCTATTGTGGGTATTATTATCATTTTATCATCTCCCCAAATGACCTTAAAATTTTTAACCCCTCTTCTCCACTCTTTTCTGGATGAAATTGTGCCCCAATTATATTATCTCGCCCCACTAAAGCTGGAACATTTGTTTTACCATATTCTACTTCAGCAATTACTTCATCACTTTTTGTTCTAACTGCCATATAGCTATGAACAAAATATACATAAGCTTCTTTAGATAATCCATTTAAAATTTTATGTTTTTTTCTAACCTCCAATCTATTCCATCCTATATGTGGTATTTTAACATCTTCTTTTAGCTTCATAAGCTTAATATTTCCCTGCAAAAAACCAAGCCCCTCACTTCTTTCACCTTCATATCCCGCCTCATAAAGCATATGCATACCAAGACATATTCCTAAAAAAGGACACCCATCATTTATTTTTTCTTTAACTGGTTGTATAAGACCTCTTTTTTTTAAATTCTCCATTGCATCTTTAAATGCACCAACACCTGGTAATATAATTCCATCTGCTATATAAATATCATTTTTTTCACTAGATATCTTATATCTAAAACCTATTTTCTTTAATGCATTTTCAACACTTTTTAAGTTACCCATTCCATAGTCAATAATTACAATCACCCTATCACTCCCTTACTAGAAGGAATACTATTTCCATCAATCGTTATTGATTCCTTTAAAGCATGTCCAAAAGCTTTAAAAAGTGCCTCTATCTTATGATGGTCATTTTCTCCATATATAATATTACAGTGTATTGTTATTGCTGCATTAATAGCTATAGCTCTAAAAAACTCCTTCACCATTTCAGTTGAAAAATCTCCTATACTTTCTCTTTTAAAATTGCCATTAAAGCATAAATAACCTCTTCCGCTTATATCTAGTGAAATCATTGCCAAAGATTCATCCATAGCTATATAAAATGTTCCATACCTCTTTATACCTTTCTTATAGGATAGTGCTTCTTTTAATGCAATTCCTAATGCTATTGCTATATCTTCTACTATATGATGATCACACACCTCAATATCACCCGTTGCTATAATTTCTAAATCAATATTACTATGAAAAGAAAAAAGTGTAAGCATATGATTTAAAAACCCTATAGGAGTATCAATTTTATTCTTACCTTGTCCA
The DNA here is from genome assembly GCA_024409095.1 of Clostridium sp. Classification (GTDB taxonomy): domain Bacteria; phylum Bacillota; class Clostridia; order Clostridiales; family Clostridiaceae; genus Clostridium. Next base: position 2,310 of record JAKSUK010000099.1, on the reverse strand, counting down.
TCTAAATAAATTGCTACACTTACATTAGTCTCATTTGTTTTTCTACTATATTGTACCTTCCTTTCCTTCATCAACATCCCCCATACTTAAAATAACTTATTATTTTCTTCCTTTTTTCCTATAGTAATTCTGAAACTATCGTCTTTAAAATATCTAATAATTATCTTTTCATCATTTAATGCTTTTCTTAGCTCCTTTTTATATTTACTCCTTGCAAAAATAAAGTTTCCTTGAGATTTATAAAACTTAATTTCATTTGGATGTAAACTTTCTAATTCTTTAAAAGCCTTATATAAACGATTTCTCTCTCCTTTAATAATATCAATATTTTGCATTATATTTTTTTTATAACTAAGCATTTTCACTGCAATTTCCTGTGAAATACTATTAACGCTATAAGGAACCATAAAGCTTTCTAGCTCCTTTATATTATTTTCATTTGAAATTATAAATCCAATTCTAAGAGATGCTATTCCCCAAGCCTTTGACATTGTTCTTGTAATATATAAATTTTCATATTTATTAATTAAATTTAAAGCACTTTGCTCACCAAACTCTATATATGCTTCGTCTATAAGTATTTTTATATTATTAAAATTATTTAATAGCATTTCTATTTCCTCTAGTGGAAGCTGATATCCTGTAGGATTATTGGGATTAGAAAAAATTATTATCTTAGGCTTCTCTTTTTTCCCTAAAGAAATAAAATCTTTAACTGCAAATTTTCCCTCTTTAGATATATCTAGCTTTATTAACTGACCTTCATTTAATGAAGCATAAAAATCATACATTGAAAAGTCAGGCTGTAATGTTAATATTTTATCTCCCTTATTTATATATACTGAAATTAATTCCCCTATTAACTGATCTGATCCATTGCCAGCTAATATATTTTTATAACTATATCCAATAAACTTTCCATATGCTTTTCTTAAAGTTTTTGTACTACTATCTGGATATCTATTAAAACTACTAAGTTGTAAATCTAAAAGGATATCAATAATTTCTCTTTTAGAAAATATACTATTTATTTCATTAGCATTTAATTTTATATACTCCCCTTCTATTTGTTCCACTTTATATTCATTTATCTTCTTCATCAGTGCACCTCACTTTTATGGAGTTTTTATGAGCCATTAACCCTTCTTGCTCTGCAATAGCCATTATTTTTTCTCCATCTCTATCAAGCGCTGCTTTTGAATAATAAATATATGATGATTTTTTAACAAAATCTTCAACTGAAAGAGGTGATGAAAACTTTGCTGTTCCTCCTGTTGGAAGAACATGATTAGTACCTGCAAAATAATCACCTACTGGTTCAGGCGTATACTCTCCTAAAAATACAGATGCTGCATTTTTAATAGATTCTAAATACTCCATTGGATTTGTAATCATAAGTTCTAAATGTTCAGGTGCTATTTCATTTGCTATATCTATAGCCCTTTTAATAGAATTACAAACTATCACTTTTCCATAATTACTTAAAGATTTAGAAATTATATCTTTTTTATCAAAATCATTTATTTGAATAAAAACCTCTTTAATAACCTGCTTGGCTAATTTTATTGATGTAGTTAGTAATATTGATGATGCCCTCTCATCATGTTCTGCTTGAGATATTAAATCTGCTGCAATAAATTTAGCATTAGCTTTTTCATCTGCTATTACTAATATTTCACTTGGCCCTGCTATCATATCTATATCAACAACTCCAAAAACCATTCTCTTTGCTTCCGCTACATAAGCATTTCCTGGACCTACAATTTTTAAAACCTTTGGAATAGATTCTGTTCCATAAGCTAATGCTGCTATAGCTTGTGCACCACCTATCTTAAAAATCTTATCTACACCTGCAATCTTAGCTGCTGCCAAAATATTTTTATTTATTTTACCATCACTTTTAGGTGGAGTAACCATAATTATATTTTTAACTCCAGCTACTTTTGCTGGTATTATATTCATCAAAACAGATGAAGGATATGCAGCCTTACCACCTGGAACATAAACCCCAACACTATCTAAAGGAATTATTCTCTGTCCCATATACACACCTAAATCCTTGCTATATAAATATCCTCTATTTCTTTGTAACATATGATATGATTCTATATTTTCCTTACTTGCCTTAAGTGCACATATTATTTTTTCATCAACTAAACTATAAGCTTCTTCAATTTCATCTTTTGAAACTGAAAATTTCATTAAATCTACATCTTCAAATTTTATCGAATAATATCTTAATGCTTTATCACCATTTATTCTAACATTAGTTATTATTTCTTTTACTTTTTCTGTTATATAGTTTTCATT
>JAKSUK010000098.1 GCA_024409095.1 Clostridium sp. | reverse complement strand
TTATAAATTATGTTATGATTTATGAAAGTGTATTTTAACACTTTTATTTGGTATAATATATAGAGAGGTGTAAAAAATATGAAGAATTTTTCAAAAATACTTATAGGTTTACTGCTGATTATAATAATCATAGCTTTACCAGTAATGAGTAGCTATAATAATTTAGTTACTTTAGAACAAAATGCTAATACTGCTGAATCTAATATTGATACTCAGCTTCAAAGAAGGTCTGATTTAATTCCAAATCTAGTTAACACAGTAAAAGGTTATGCTAACTTAGAAAGTGAAATCTATACAAATATTGCTAATGCAAGAAGCAAATTATCAGGTGCATCTACTATTGAAGAAGAAGCTACTGCTGACCAAGAATTAACTAGTGCTTTATCAAGACTTCTTGTAGTCGTAGAAAATTATCCTGAGTTAAAATCAAGTTCAAATTTTCAAGACTTAACTATAGAACTTGAAGGCACTGAAAATAGAATTACTATAGCACGTCAAGATTATAATGATGCTGTTACAAAATATAATACTAAGATGAGAAAATTCCCAAGCAATATAATTGCCTCTATTTTTAATTTTGAACAAAAGCCATTATATAAAGCTAGTGAAGGTTCTAAAACTGCTCCTTCTGTAGACTTTTCAAATTAATTTATTATGAAATTATTAAAGAAAATACTATTAATTTTTTCTCTTTTATTAGTATGTATATATTCTGTTACCTTTGCTGAAAGTAATAAATTTCCTTCTGCTACAACTAATAAGTATATTAATGATTATGCTGGAGTAATTTCAAAAAATTATACTGATAAGATTGTATCAATTGGCAAGGAACTTGAAGAAAAAACAACAGCACAATGTGTTATTGTAATAATAAATTCTACTAATAATGTACCAATAGAAAAGTATGCTAATGAATTATTTCGTTCATGGGGTATTGGTACCTCTGAAAAAAATAATAGTCTTTTAATATTATTAGCTATAAATGATAGAAATTGGAGAGTTGAAGTAGGAAAAGGTCTTGAAGGTGCTATTCCAGATATACTTAGTAATAAAGTTATGACTTCTTATGGAAAACCTTATTTTAGTGATGGTAATTATAATGATGGTCTTTTAAATTGTTATTATGAATTTTCTAGTGAGATTGCTAAAGAGTATGGAATTTCTTTATCATCGCTTGAAAATATAAATATTTCTTCAAAAGATTATAACAATAATAAATCTTCATCAAATACTGTTAATAAAACCATTCCTGGAATTATCATAACACTTATCTTATTAGATGTTATTTTAAATAAAGGAAGAATATGCCGTACTCTTTTACAAATAATAATCATTTCTAGTCATCATCATGGCCCTAGAGGTGGTGGTGGATTTGGCGGTGGAAATGGCGGAAACGGTGGATTTGGTGGAGGTTCATCTAATGGTGGAGGCTCTTCTGGATCATGGTAATTTAATAGAAATTTAAATAATATAAAAAAATAACCACAAGAAAAATCTTATGGTTATTTTTTATATCATATTATTTGCTTAATTGAGCTTTAGCAACTTCTACTAAATCAGCAAATGCTTTTGCATCATTTATAGCTATTTCAGATAACATTTTTCTGTTCATATCGATTCCAGCTAATTTCATTCCGTTCATGAATTTTGAATATGATAATCCATTCATTCTTGAAGCAGCATTGATTCTAGCAATCCATAATCTTCTGAAATCTCTCTTCTTTAATCTTCTTCCAACATATGCATTTCTTAATGCTCTTATTACAGTTTCGTTAGCAGTTTTGAATAATCTGCTCTTTCCACCGTAGTAACCTTTAGCAAGTTTTAATACTTTTTTATGATTTTTACGTGAATTAACCGCTCTTTTAACTCTAGCCATTCTTAGTTCCTCCTAGGTAATAATATTATAGGTATGGTAATAATTTCTTCATTGCTTTTTCTTGAGTAGTTGAAACATAAGCACCTTTTCTTAAGTTTCTCTTTCTCTTAGCGCTTTTCTTAGTTAAGATATGGCTCTTAAAAGCTTTAGCTCTTTTAAGTTTACCTGTACCTGTCTTTCTAAATCTCTTTGCTGCACCTTTATGTGTCTTCATTTTTGGCATGATAGTAACTCCCCTCTACTTTTGTTTTTTTTGGCTTGTCTATTATATGCAAACCTCTTTATGAAAAAAATAGAGGCAGCATGAAGCCGCCTCTACTATTTATAAACACTAGAACATCTCTTTCTAGATATAATTTCAATAGCTCTATACCTTACTAAGCTTTGCCGTAAGGTGAGAAACGGCTGGTTTCTACTTTACAATGACTATTTTAACACCTTTTTTTTAACCTGTCAAATATTTTTTATTTATAATTCATTTTTACTAAATATTATATTTTGTACTTATTTGCTCAATCTTCTTTAACATACTTCTATATTCCGGAAAATCTATTTTAATTCTATTGATAAGTTGTTGACATAATAAATTTCTTAAAGTTTCATCATTATTTAAAGCTGTTTTATATCCCCATAAATGAGTATATTTTTTTTGCTTTCCTCTTAATAATTTATCTAGTGTCTCCATTTCATGAATATTCAAATCCATCTTATCCGCAACCATAGCTATTATCCTCTGTTCAGCAAAAACCATATTAGTTATCCTATTATCATTTACAATTGCATTTTCCATAAAACTTATAGATTGCTTGGTATACTCTTTTATAAATTCTTTATTATTAAAATAAGCAAAAGCTGTATTACAAGGCTCTACCTTCCAATTCCATGCTAAATCAAAACTATACCCTTCCTTAAGATTAAAATATTCCTTATCTGGATATGTAAAATTATCTATTCCTTCTCTATGAATAACTGCTAAGCTACTTTCTTTTATATCTGCATCTAGTGTATCCCATATAACAAAGTCTGTATCTATCATTGCTATAGGGCAATCTTGCATCGATAAAGCATAAATTTTTCCTGCTGCCCAAAATATCTGTTTATTTACTGAATTATTTATAGTATCTAATTTACATTCTATACCTAAATCCCATATAGGTTCTATGCCTATTTTTTTATAGTAATTTTCCCCTATTTTATCAGTAATCATTTTTATACTGCCATTTTTTTTTTTTCTTTTCAATGCTGATAATATTGTAATCAATATTTCATAATCTTTCATCTCATAAGCTTTACTATTTGTTAAATATGGTGCTGTCCAATTTGAATGAAATGCATTCATTAATTAAATTTACTCCTTATATAAGCTCTATCCCATAACAATAATAAGAAGATCCACATTTAGAGTCTCCTTTTTTTACTGCACTTGTTAAATAGAGTTTCTTTCTTACGTTTTCTTCTCTTTTTTTAAATAATTCTTTTTCTTCTTTTATTGTGTATATAATCCTACCATCATCTAATCTTATTGGATATTTTAACTTATCGTTCATATGTAATCTATCTATATTTTTCTACATAATTTATTAACTACTCCTTTCTTAATTTTTAAATGCGTCATATATAAATCTAATTTTTCCACTTTATTCCCCTTTAGTAATTATATACTACTATTATATATTTTTAAACATTTTTTATTATTTCCCCCCTTTGTTAATCTCATTAATTATGCTAAAGTTAGATATGTATTTATTATAAATAATAAAGGATAATACTATAAATGAAAATAAATTATGATAAAAAACTATTTAATTACTCTATGTATGTTATATTTACTGTTATAGCTATATTTATTGCAATTAAATTAATGTCTAATATTGGATTAATATTTAAAACTACTATATCTTTATTGGAAGAATTTTTTCTATTAATAAGGCCATTATTAATTGCTTTAATAATATCCTATTTACTATATCCAATAACTAAATATTTAGAAAAAGTATTTAAAGATAATAAAATATTTAAAATAAAAAAAGAATCCAATAGAAGAATCCTTTCTATACTTTTATCTTATGTGTTAGTAATTGGATTAATTTTCTCTTTAATATGTGGAATATATTTTATGATAGGTGGTCAGCTATCTAAAAATACTACAATTATTAATATAATATCAGATATTAATAATTACATTAATAGTAATTCATTTTCTAGTAGTACTATTCCACAAGCTATAAAATCACTTAATATACCTTTATTAAATATTTTAGAGCCATATATAATTGATATAATCACTTCTATACAAAATTACTTAATTTCTAATTTAGGAGATATGACTGCAAGTATTATGTATATAGGAAGTAGTATTGCTTCATTTTTAATTGCTTTAGTTCTAAGTATATACCTTCTTAAAGACTCTGAATACTTTATTAACCTATGGAATAAGCTTTATTATTTAATATTCAGAAAAAGTAAAGCAGGAATATATACAAAGAAGATATTTTTCATAATACATGATGTATTTTCAAAATTTATCCGTGGTCAATTATTAGAAGCTTTCTTTGTAGGTGCATTATCATCTATTGCCCTTTCTATTGTAGGTATTGATTATGCTATTGTAATTGGTATAATTGCTGGAATATGCAATATGATTCCATATGTAGGACCTATAATTGGTACAATTTTAGCAGCTATTATGGGACTGCTTAGTGGTCGCCCTATTAAGATATTATATGCTATTATTGCAATGCTTATAGTGCAACAAATTGATAATAATCTTCTTGCTCCTAAAATTGTTGGTGAAAGCGTAGGATTACATGCAGTTTTTACAATGCTTGCTATAATAATTGGTGGAAATGTTTTTGGTCTTATAGGAATGCTTATAGCTGTTCCTTTAGTAGCCTCATTTAGAATATTATTTAATTTATGGTACGAAAAAAAAATTAACCAAATATAAATTGGTTAATTTTTTATTTCATACAAGCTAATATTTTAAATTATTGTGCTAATCTCACAGTATCTCTTGCTATCATTAATTCTTCATTAGTAGGTATAACATAAACCTTAACTTTTGAATCATCAGTTGATATTTCAGCAATTTCTCCTGCTACTTCATTTCTCTTATCATCTAAATTAAATCCTAGGAACTCTAATCCTTTTAAACTTTCACTTCTAACTAAGGCTGCATTTTCACCAATTCCAGCTGTAAATACTATAACATCAATTCCTCCCATTGCACCTGCATATGCTGCAATTTGAGTTTTTATTTTATAATGGAATATATCTAAAGCAAGATTAGCTCTTTCATTTCCTTCTTGTGCTGCTGCTCGTACATCTCTAAAATCTGATGAAACTCCTGAAACACCTAAAACACCTGATTTTTTGTTCAACATTTCATCAATTTGCTCTATTGTATATCCTTTTTCTTCAATTAAAAAAGATATAACAGATGGATCTATACTTCCAGCTCTTGTTCCCATCATTATTCCTGCAAGTGGTGTGAATCCCATAGAAGTATCTATTGACTTCCCACCTTTAACTGCTGCTAAAGAACAACCATTTCCTAAATGGCATGTAACTATCTTTAAATCCTTAATATCTCTTCCCATAACTTCTGAAACTTTATAAGAAACATATTTATGTGATGTTCCGTGGAATCCATATTTTCTTACACCATACTTTTCATATAATTCATATGGTAATGGGCAAATATAAGCATTTTTTGGCATTGTTTGATGGAATGCTGTATCAAATACTGCTACCATTGGAACTTTTGGCATTAATTCTCTACAAGCTTCAATTCCTATTATATTTGGTGGATTGTGTAAAGGAGCTAAAGCTACACAATCTCTTATTGAATCTAAAACTTCATCAGTAATTAATACTGACTCTGAATACTTTTCACCACCATGCACTACTCTGTGCCCAACTGCTGAAATTTCATCCATTGATTTAATAACACCATATTCTTCATTAACTAATGCTTCTAATACTAATTTTATTGCATCTTTATGATTTTTTATTTCTGTATTAATAATATGTTTATCATTATTTGAATTTTTTTGTGTTAAAGCTGAGCCTTCTATTCCGATTCTTTCTACTAACCCTTGAACTATTAATTCTTCATTATTCATATCAATTAATTGATATTTTAATGAAGAGCTTCCACAATTAATAACTAATGTCTTCAATTCCCTTACTCCTTTTTATATCATTTTTTAATCTTATTGCCATATTTTATCCAGTTATTATTGTACTATAAATTTGTATAAATTAAAAATAATTCATTATTCTAATCTTTCAGAATTGTCAATCAATTTTACTATTATTTGTAAAATTAAATGTTATTTATCCATTCTATATATTCTTC
>JAKSUK010000097.1 GCA_024409095.1 Clostridium sp. | reverse complement strand
TTGTGTAAATGATATTTTAAAATTAGCTATTAAAAGTTCATATATGTTATAATATTATGGGTGTTTAAGATGTTTATTAAAAGACTACAAATGCTTAATTATAGAAATTATAATGCATTAGATATTGAATTATGTCCTAATGTTAATGTGTTCATGGGAGATAATGCTCAAGGAAAAACTAATATACTAGAAGCTATATATTACTGTGCTTTTGCAAAATCTCATAGAACATCAAGAGATAAAGAGCTTATTAATTGGAATGCTGAGCATGCATTTATAAGTATTGATGTAGGCAGAGAAAGACTTGATAAAAGGATAGATATAAGCATTCTTAAGGACGGAAAAAAATCCATAAGAATTAATAAATTAAAAATAAAAAAGATAGGCGAACTATTTGGAAATTTCAATGTTGTAATGTTTTCTCCTGAGGATCTTAGAATAATAAAAGATTCTCCAGGAGTAAGACGAAAATTTATTGATATGGAATTATGCCAGTTAAATCCTAAGTATTATTATAATTTAGTCCAATATAATAAAGTTCTTAATGAGAGAAATATGTTGCTGAGAAATAAAAATATTAGTGACGAAATGATAGAAATATATGATATGCAATTGGTTGAATTTGGATATAATATAATTATGGATAGAATTAAATATATTCAAAGTTTAAATAGGTATGCTGAAAAAATACATTCTGATATCACATCTGAAAAAGAAAAAATAAATTTTAAGTATATTAGCACTATAAAGGATTTAGAAAATATTAAAGAAAATTTTTATATGCTATTGAAAAAAAATAGAAGTAAGGATTGTGAGAGAAGAACAACATCAATTGGTCCACATAGGGATGATTTTTTTGTCTATATAAACGATATTGATACTAAAAGCTATGGATCCCAAGGGCAACAAAGAACAGCAGTATTAACTATGAAATTTTCATCACTAGAAATAATAAAAGAAATTACAGGAGAATTTCCAATTTTACTTTTAGATGATGTATTATCAGAACTAGATTTTAATCGAAAAAAATATATTTTAAGTACAATAGGACAAATACAAACTGTCATTACATGTACTGGTATAGAAGATTTATATGAATATTTAGATGAAAAGGCAAAAGTCTTTAAAGTTAAGAATGGGGAAATAGTAAACTTGTAAGGAAACTATGTCTTTAGGAGAATAAGTTAGATTGAATAGAGCATTTAAATCTTACTTACAGGGAGGAAATAGTATGTTTTTACATTTGGGAGAAAATGTAGTAGTACCAATAAAAGATGTAATAGGAATATTTGATATACATAATTCTATGTATAGTTCAGATACTATATCTTTTTTAAGAATGGCTGAAGAAGATGGATTTATTGAAAAGATTTCTAAGGAAAGTCCAAAATCATTTGTTATAGCTGAAGTTAATAAGATGAGTAAGGTTTATTTATCACCAATTTCATCATCAACATTAACGAAGAGAACAAATATTGATTATAATCCTTAAATCCGATATTTAGCCAATAGTTTATATATATCAAAGATTAAGGAGGAATATGTCTTGACAGAAAACAAGCAAAGTTATGATGAAAGTCAGATTCAGGTTTTAGAAGGTTTAGAAGCGGTAAGAAAAAGACCAGGTATGTACATAGGAACTACAAGCTCAAGAGGACTTCATCATTTAGTTTATGAAATTGTTGATAATAGTATTGATGAGGCATTAGCAGGATTCTGTAGCCATATCGAAGTTGCGATAAATGAAGATAATTCTATTACTATAATAGATAATGGTAGAGGCATGCCAGTAGGAATACATCCTAAGATGGGTAGATCAACTATTGAAGTTATCATGACAGTACTACATGCAGGTGGAAAATTTGGTGGAGGAGGATACAAAGTATCTGGAGGCCTTCATGGTGTTGGAGCATCAGTTGTTAATGCTTTATCAGAAGCTTGTGAAGTTACAGTAACAAGAGAAGGTAAAGTATGGCAACAAAAATATTCAAGAGGAAATATTTTAGGTGATGTTACTCAAATAGGTGAAAGTGATGGTCATGGTACAAAGACATGGTTTAAACCAGATCATGAAATATTTGAAACAACAGAATTTGAATTTGAAATATTACAAAGTAGATTAAGAGAGCTTGCTTTTCTTAATAAAGGAATTTGTATCACTTTATCTGATAAGAGAGAAGGACAAGAAAAAGTTGAAAGTTATCACTATGAAGGTGGTATAAAGGAATTTGTAAATTATCTAAATAGGAATAAAGATGTATTACATCCAGAACCAATTTATGTTGAGGGAGAAAGGGATGGAATTGTAGCTGAAATATCACTTCAATACAATGATGGATATACAGAAAACCTTTATTCATTTGCTAATAACATAGACACAATAGAAGGTGGAACTCACTTAGTTGGTTTTAAAACAGCTATAACAAGAGTTATCAATGACTATGCTAAGAAGTTTGGTCATATAAAAGAAAGTGATAAGAACCTTTCAGGAGATGATGTAAGAGAAGGACTTACAGCAGTAGTTTCTGTAAAGATATCTGAGCCACAATTTGAAGGACAAACAAAGACTAAACTTGGAAACTCTGAAGTAAGAGGTGTAGTTGACTCAATCGTTGCTGATGGAGTAGGTACTTTCCTAGAAGAAAATCCAGCAGTAGGAAAAATAATAATAGATAAAGCATTAATGGCAGCTAGAGCAAGAGATGCAGCAAGAAAAGCAAGAGAGCTTACAAGAAAATCTGTACTTGAAAGATCAACATTACCAGGTAAATTAGCAGATTGTTCTTCTAAAGATCCAATGGAATGTGAAATTTATATAGTCGAAGGAGATTCTGCTGGTGGTTCAGCAAAGCAAGGTAGAAATAGAAAATTCCAAGCTATACTACCATTAAGAGGAAAAATCTTAAATGTTGAAAAACAAAGACTAGATAGAATATTAAATGCAGATTCAATAAGATCAATGGTTACAGCTTTTGGTGCTGGTATTGGAAAGGATTTTGATGTATCAAAGCTTAGATATAACAGAATCATAATAATGACAGATGCAGATGTGGATGGTGCACATATTAGAACATTACTATTAACATTCTTCTACAGATACATGAGACCTCTTATTGATGAAGGTCATGTATTTATAGCACAACCTCCGCTTTACAAGGTAAGTAAAGGTAGAAAAGAAATTTATGCATACAGTGATGAGGAATTAGAGAGTGCTCTTAATGAAATGGGCGGTAAAGATAGCTCAGTTGATATACAAAGATACAAAGGTCTTGGTGAAATGAATGCAAGCCAATTATGGGATACTACAATGAATCCAGAAGAAAGAATACTTTTAAAGGCTACAGTAGAAGATGCTATTGCAGCTGATGAAATATTCACTATCTTAATGGGAGACAAAGTTGAACCAAGAAGAGAGTTTATACAAAAAAATGCTAAGAAAGTTAGTAACTTAGATATTTAGTACTAATACGAGGTGAAGTACATGAATTTAAATGAGGGAAAATATATCCATGTTGATATAAATAATGAGATGAAAAAATGTTATATCGACTATGCTATGAGTGTTATAGTTGGTAGAGCACTTCCTGATGTAAGAGATGGTCTTAAGCCAGTTCATAGAAGAATACTTTACTCAATGCAAGAATTAGGGTTAGAACCTCAAAAAGGATACAGAAAATGTGCCAGAATAGTTGGGGAAGTTTTAGGTAAGTATCACCCACATGGTGATTCCTCAGTTTATGATGCATTAGTAAGAATGGCGCAAGATTTTTCTTTAAGATATATGTTAGTTGATGGACATGGGAATTTTGGTTCTGTAGATGGTGATAGCGCAGCAGCAATGAGATATACAGAAGCAAAAATGAATAAGATAGCAGTGGAAATGTTAAGAGACATTAGAAAAGAAACTGTTGATTTTATGCCAAACTTTGATGGAGAAGAAAAAGAACCAGTAGTATTACCTTCAAGATATCCAAATCTTTTAGTAAATGGTTCATCTGGTATAGCGGTAGGTATGGCAACTAATATACCTCCACATAACCTAGGAGAAATAATAGATGGAACTATAATGCTAATAGATAATCCTGAAACTACTGTTTTAGAACTTATGACGGCAATAAAGGGACCTGATTTCCCAACTGGTGCAATAGTTATGGGTAAAGCTGGTATAAGAGCAGCTTATGAAACAGGAAAAGGAAAGATTATTGTTAGAGCAAAAGCTGAAATTGAAGAGGAAAATGGAAGAAATAAAATAGTAGTTACTGAAATTCCTTATCAAGTTAATAAAGCTAAGCTTATAGAAAATATTGCTGATTTAGTTAAAGATAAGAAGATTACTGGAATAGCAGATTTAAGAGATGAATCTGATAGAGAAGGTATGAGAATAGTAATAGAACTTAAGAGAGATGCTAATCCTAATGTAGTTTTAAATTTACTATTTAAACATACAAAGATGCAGGATACTTTTGGAGTTATCATGCTAGCGTTAGTAGATAATGAACCAAAGATATTAAATCTTAAGGAAGTATTAACTCATTATATAGCATTCCAAAAAGAAGTTGTTACTAGAAGAACTAAATTTGAATTAAATAAAGCTGAAGCTAGAGCACATATCTTAGAAGGACTAAAAATAGCACTTGATAACATTGATGATGTAATTCATATTATTAGAAATTCAAAAACTAGTGATATTGCAAAAGGAACATTAATTGAAAAGTTCCAATTAAGTGATAAACAAGCTCAAGCAATCTTAGAAATGAGATTAAGAAGATTAACAGGTCTTGAAAGAGATAAGATAGAAGAAGAACTTAATGAAATTATGCAATACATTGAATATTTAAATAGTATATTAGCTGATGAAATGAAGCTTCTAGGAGTAATCAAAGAAGAGCTTATGGAAATAAAGAGCAAGTACAATGATGAAAGAAGAACTGAAATTCAAAAAGTAGTTAATGAAATAGATATAGAGGATCTAATTCAAGAAGAAGATGTTGTTATCACATTAACTAATTCAGGATATATTAAGAGAATTTCTGCTGATACATATTCAGCTCAAAAAAGAGGGGGAAGAGGTATTCAAGCAATGACTACAAAAGAAGATGATTTTGTAGAAAATGTTTTAATAACTTCAACTCATTCAGATGTGTTATTCTTTACAAATAGAGGAAGAGTGTACAAGAAGAGAGCATATGAAATTCCAGATGCAGGTAGAACTGCTAAAGGAACTAATATAATCAATCTTATACCAATAGAACAAGATGAAAGAATTGAAACAGTACTTACTGTTGCTGATGAAATAAAAGAAGGATATTTATTTATGGCAACTAAGAAAGGTCTTGTTAAGAAAACACCTTTATCAGAATTTAAAAACTTAAGAAAAAATGGACTTATAGCTATAAGCTTAAGAGAAGGTGATGAACTTCTTAAGGTTAAGATTACTAGAGGAGATGCAGATATAGTTATAGTATCTGAACATGGTAATGCAATTAAATTTAACGAACAAGATGTAAGAGCAATGGGTAGAATTGCAGCTGGTGTTAAATCAATGAACTTAAGAGAAGATGATATTGCTGTTTGTATGGATATAGCAGTTGATGATGAAGATTTATTAGTAATAAGTGAAAATGGATTTGGTAAGAGAACACCTCTAGTAGAATATAAGAGACAAAATAGAGGTGGAGTTGGTTTAATAACATATAAGGGTAATGAAAAGACTGGTAAAGTTGTTGGAGCAACAGTATGTAAAGCCGAAGATGAGTTAATGCTTATAAATACAAGTGGTGTTGCTATAAGAATTAATGTATCAGATGTATCTGTAACTAGTAGATCTACAATGGGAGTTAGATTAATGAGAACTTCAGCTGAAGAGAAAATTGTAGCCATAGCTAAAATATGCGGAAGTGAAATGAAAGAAAAAGATGATGAGTTATCATTAGAAGTCAATGAAGGCGATACTTTAGATAGATTAGTTGATGAATCGCAATCATAAATATATATAAAAAAGTTACCAAGAAATTGGTAACTTTTTGTATTTAAATGCATAAAATATAGCTTTAGAGTGTAAAATAAATATAAAAAGCAATACTCTTATCCGTGTGTATCACAATATGATTTAATTAGATTAATAAAGAAAAATAAAGTATTATGATAATAAATTTAATAAATAAGATTATTATTGAAGTATTTAATATATTAGAGATGTTAAACTAAAACACGTCGAAAGGACAGCAAACAACAAGAAAGCTTTCCAAACGACAAACATCTTTATCAAATGATTAAATGTTACAAAAACTTTTAAAAAAAGTGTTGACAGTAACAATATGAAATGATAAGATATAGAAGTCGCTTGAGGG
>JAKSUK010000096.1 GCA_024409095.1 Clostridium sp. | reverse complement strand
AATTATAATTAAGTAAAGATGATATGAGGAATATTATTGAAATAATATTTTATTATGCTATCATTAATTATAGAGGTCATTAGTTTTAATTAAATATTGATTATAGTTAGAGAGGTATTAAAATGAAAGTAAGGAAAGCTATAATTCCAGCAGCAGGGCTGGGAACAAGATTTTTACCGGCGACAAAAGCACAACCTAAAGAGATGTTACCAATTGTTGATAAGCCAACAATTCAATATATAATTGAAGAAGCAGTTGCATCAGGAATAGAGGAAATATTAATAATCACAGGAAGAAATAAAAAATCTATAGAAGACCATTTTGATAAATCAGTAGAGTTAGAGCTTGAACTTGAAAGAAGCGGGAAAAAAGAGATGCTTGAAATGGTTAAAAACATTTCAGATATGGTAGATATTCATTATATAAGGCAAAAAGAACCAAAAGGCTTAGGTCATGCGATACATTGTGCTAAATCATTTGTAGGTAATGAGCCTTTTGCAGTAATGCTTGGAGATGATGTAGTTGATAGCAATGTTCCTTGCTTAAAGCAACTTATGGATTGTTATGACCAGTATAAAACAACAATTTTAGGTGTTCAACAAGTAGTAGCTGAAAATGTTAATAAATACGGTATAATAGATTGTATACCTATTGAAGATAGAGTATATAAAGTGAAGGATTTAGTAGAAAAGCCTTCAATAGAAGAAGCACCAAGTAATGTAGCTATATTAGGTAGATATATAATAACTCCTAAGATATTTGAAATATTAGAAAATACAAAGCCTGGAAAAGGTGGAGAAATACAATTAACAGATGCTTTAAAAACTTTAGTTTCAACTGAAGCTATGTTTGCATACAATTTTGAAGGAAGAAGATATGATGTAGGAGATAAATTAGGTTTCTTACAAGCAACAATAGAAATGGCTTTAAAAAGAGAAGAGTTAAGAGATGATTTTATTAAATACTTAGAAACAAAGCCATGGGAAGATTAGATACAATAAAAGCAGAACCAGTAGTAGAGGTTCTGCTTTTATTGTTATAATGTGAGTTTATCTAGGAATTAAACCAATCTTTTTTTGCATTTTTCTAAGGATTTTCATAGAGGCGTAATTAGCTTTTTCTGCACCAGATTTATAAATAGCTTCTAAAGCTTTTTTATCATTCATAAGTTCATTAAATCTCTTTTGAATTGGAGATAATTCATTAATGATAACTTCAGCTGTATCCTTCTTTAAGTCAGCATAGCCTTTTCCTTCATATCTAGCAACAACTTC
This sequence comes from Clostridium sp., assembly GCA_024409095.1. Classification (GTDB taxonomy): domain Bacteria; phylum Bacillota; class Clostridia; order Clostridiales; family Clostridiaceae; genus Clostridium. The sequence continues at coordinate 5,085 of JAKSUK010000096.1, read as the reverse complement.
ATCAGGAGTAGTATTTTCTATAGCACATATAATATCTATAAGGTTTTTAACTCCAGGTTGGTCTTCTGTATAGTTTACAACACCTATGCTATCAGTAACAGCTCTAGAAATCTTCTTTCTAATAACATCTGGCGAATCCATAATTAATATATATGAATTAGGATTTTCATCAGATTTAGACATTTTCTTAGTTGGCTCTTGAAGGCTCATTATTTTTGCACCAGTTTTAGGAATATAAGGCTCTGGCACTTTAAATGTATCGCTATAAGTTGTATTAAATCTTGTAGCTAGAGTTCTTGCAAGTTCTAAGTGTTGTTTTTGATCTTGCCCTACTGGTACTAAATCAGTATTGTATAAAAGAATATCGCAAGCCATAAGCACTGGATAAGTAAATAAACCAACACCAATAGATTCACCCATTTTTTTAGATTTATCTTTATATTGAGTCATTCTATTAAGCTCGCCCATGTAACTTGAACAGCTTAAAAGCCAACATGCTTCGCTATGTGCAGGTACATGTGATTGAATAAATAGTGTATTTTTAGCAGGGTCAATTCCTGCTGCTAAGTATATAGCTAAAACTTCTAGAGTTCTTTTTCTTAAATCTTTAGGTTCTTGTTTTACAGTTATTGCATGTAAATCAACAACACAATAATAACAGTCATATTCATCTTGCAATTTAACCCAATTTTTAAGAGCTCCTAAGTAGTTTCCTATTGTTAAGTTACCTGAGGGCTGAACACCACTGAATATAACTTTTTTATTTTCTGCTGTATTTTCCAAAAAAACACCTCTTCTCATATTTTACGTAAAAACATATTAGTTTAATTATAGAAGTAGGAAAAATTTATGTCAACGATTTAAATAAACTGCATTAAAAATATAAAAAAGCAACCTTACGGCTGCTTTTTTTTAGTATTTATTATCTCTGTTCATTTTTTGAGCTTTTCTTGCTTTTCTACACTCTGGACAACGAACTGGATCATTTTCAAATCCTTTTTCTTTGTAAAATTCTTGTTCTCCTACAGTAAAAATAAATTCTTTTCCGCAGTCCTTACAAGTAATTTTTTTATCTTCCATTTTTTAACCTCCTCAAAATTTATAGGGCTTACTGACACTTGATACATAACCCTTTAAATATGAAGGGATACTTTCTAATGATCATATAAAATCCTACTAAATTTTATTTATAATATTATTATATACATATATTTCCAAAAGTGCAATTAAATTGTTTTTGGGAATAGTTATGCCTTTTTTGAAGATTTCATTAAAAAAGCCGTAAAAGCTATCAATGGAATCAATATAAAAAAGAATAGATTACTATAATTATAGTATTTCAAAATATTAAATAAAATATAATTATTTTTTGATAAAAGTGAACCTAAAATAAAAATAATTATAGAGTAAGCAGCAACAAATATTTTATGATTTTTAATATAATTTTTATAAATAATATATATTCCATATGTACTTAATATATATTTTAAGAACAAGCCTATAACGGTTTCTACTAAGAAAAATAATTCACCAAAATCAATAAATCCACCTAATTTGATACGTTGGCTCATAGTATATTCAGGATAAAATAAATTTGCTGCCCTAGATGGTCCAAAGCAGGAAATAATACCTATCATTGAATATATAGAATATAAGGCTATAATACATAATGCAATAAAGCTATGTTTTTTTAAATTATCTGCTTTTGTAAGATGCTTTAAATATGGTAATGAAATAGCAAATGATGATATACATCCTAATAATAGTAAAAAGCAGTTAAAATAGTTTGATATTGTTAAATTATTGCCAAAAACGGGAAGAATATACTCGGTATTTTTATAAGGTTCAGAAAATATGTTTAGTATTAAACAGTTTGCTATAAAACAAATAACATTTATAGTAGTAAAAATTAATACTGTACTAATTTTCTTACTTATTAAAAATAATGAAGGCAATAAAAAAAATAAAATTATATACCATTGAGGAGTAGATAAGAAAAAGCAAGTTTTAATACAATTTGCTTCAACCATAGTTGCTTCCAGTGAAGATAAAAATAATCCTATAGCAAATAAAAAAAGTAGAATATTTCCAAAAGTTTTAGATAGACCGATGGTGAAAATATTATTTATGCTATAGTTCCCCCTTTTTTCTATAATTCCTAATAAATAAGTAGAAATAGCAATTAATAATATAAATGCTATAATCAAGCATACCCAAGTATCTCTTCCCCCTATAGTAATAAATTGTGAACAATAAACTTTAAGACTTACAAATGTCACTGCATATATGAAAATTATATAGTGTTTTGTTGATATTTTATTTTCAACCATCTCTTCACCTCGTATATATTTTAGTATTCTAAAATAGTATTCTCAAAAAAATGAATATTAAACATTATGCGAGGAATAATATTCTTAGGTGATGAATAATGAAGAAAAATATAGATTATTTTAAGGAAAAGTTTAAAGACTGCTTTGATGTTAAGTTTAGAGAACTATCTACTATACTTGGAAATGGGACGGTAGTATTTATTGATGATTTATGCAATAGTCAATGGATTATGGAGTATATGATACTTCCTCTTAGAGGCTTTGGAGAGCTTAAAGGAAATGTAGGTGTTAATAATCCAAAGGAATTGATAGATAAAGTTTTAGATATAAATATGACTGGTATAGCTAAGGATGTAGATGATGCAGTAGTCCATGTTTTAAGTGGTGATGTAATATTAGTATTAAATGACTATAAAGACATAATATATTGTGAAGTAAAGAACATGGTTAGAAGAGGTGTTGGAATACCAGATACAGAATCTGTATTAAAGGGGCCAAGAGAAGGATTTAATGAACTTATTGTAGATAATGTAGCTTTAATAAGAAGGAGACTTAAAAATCCAGATCTTAAATTTGAAGCTATGTATGTTGGAGAAAAATCACAAACAGCTGTAGCAATAACATACATAAAAGGTGTAGTAGATGAAAAAGTACTTAAAGATATAAAGAAAAAGGTAAAAAATTTAGATTTAAGATTTGTACTAGATTCTAATTATATAGAAAGTAATTTAAAGAAGGAAAATTCATTTTTTGATACAGTAGGATATACAGAAAAGCCTGATGAAGTATGTGCAAAGATTTTGGAAGGTAGAGTAGCACTTATTGTTGATGGCACATCATTTGTAATAACTGTACCATATTTTTTTATGGAAAATTTTCAAATGCCAGATGATTACTATGTAAATAAGTATTTTACTAATTTTAATAGAGTTTTAAGATGGATTGCTTTCTTTATATCTGCATTTTTACCAGGATTATATGTAGCTATAATAACGCACCATTTTTCAATGATACCAACGCTATTTATATTTAGGCTTGCTGTATCAAGAGCTGGAGTTCCATTACCAACTTTTATTGAAGTTATAATAATGATGTTAGCTTTTCAATTTATAAAAGAAGCAGGAATAAGACTACCAAAGGCTATTGGAGGAGCTATGAGCATTGTTTCAGCTTTAATATTAGGAGATGCAGCAGTTGGAGCTGGAGTAGCATCAAGAATTACAATAATTGTAGTAGCTATAAGCACACTATGCTATTTTCTAATACCAAAGCTTTATGGTGCAGTTTCATTTTGGTCAATAGTTCTTGTTTGTTTTGCAGCATTACTTGGGCTTCCTGGATTACTTTCAGCTTCACTTATATTTATGACACAAATATGTGAATTAGATTCTATGGGATATCCATTCTTATTCCCATTAGGAAGTTTAAGTGAATATAGATTTAAAGATATATTGTTTAGAGGAGACTTAAATAGAATATCAAGAAAAATAATTGGAGTAGGGTGTGATAAAGGTGGCAAAAATAAATAAAATATTTAAAGTAATAATCAGCTTCCTTATTCCATTAACTTTAAGTGGATGTTTTAATTATAGGGATATAAATAAGGTAACCTTTGCAACAAGCATTATTTTTGATACAGATGATTTTGGTCAAGTGGTAGTATATCTAGATTGTATTAAGCCATATAGAAGTACTAATGAAAGCTCTGACAAGGGTAGAAGACTTATTTTTAAAGGAATAGGAAAAACAACAGAAGATGCTTTAGAACAAATAGATAATATATCAAGTTCTAAAATAAATTATAGTCAAGTTAAAGCATATTTATTTACAGAAAAAGCAGCTAAAAAAGGAGTTAAGAAATATTTAGATTTAATAAATAATTATGGTGAAATGCAGATAAAACCTAGTGCATTTATATATTATGGTGATGTTGAAGAATTAATTAAAACTACATCTAGTGATGAGGAATTTTTGGGAATGTACTTAGATGATATAATTAATAAAAAAACATTTAATGATTTCTCACTTCAATCTAACGTAAATTATTATTTAAGCAATAGACTTATGGGAGATAATACATTAATGCTTCCAGCAGTAAGATTAAAAAAAGATGTTATAGATAATAAAATTCAAATAGATGGATCAGGTATATTAAAGGATAATATACTTGTTGATAAGTTAGATGAGGAAGATACTTTAATATATCAACTTATAATGGGAAGTGTTTACGGAGGTACATTTGAAATTGGCAATCCTAATACTGAATCTGATTTTATAAGTTTAGATATATTGTCAAGTTCAGAAAATAGCAATTTAATATTTTCTGATAATAAACTTACTTTAGTAAAGAATATTGAAGTTGAGTTAGAAATTTCAGATATTCAAGGAGAAGCTATTGTAGATAGTAATTTTATAAATTATATAAAAGCTAATGAAGAAGCATATATCACTAATTCTATAAGCCAATTATTTAATAATTATAAAGAAAAGGGAATAGACATATTTAATGTTCATAGAATGAAAGAAATTCATTATACAAAAGAAGAAATTGATAATCCTTTAAGTATTTGTGATATTGAGATAAATGTTAAAGTTAATATAAATGGTACAGGATTATCAAAAAATGCTTTATAAGTATGGAGAAAAATATAATAAAAAGTAAAAATATTGATATTTAGTCCAAAAAAAGGTAAAATTAGATTGATAGAAAACATAGATAATATATTATCTATGTTTTTTTATGTTTCTATGAAAG
>JAKSUK010000095.1 GCA_024409095.1 Clostridium sp. | reverse complement strand
TAAGAATATTCCAAGTTCCTCATCTATAAGAGGTTCAATATATTTAACCTTTAATTTTCTTAAAATTAATGCATTATAAATAGATTTATGACAATTTCGCTCTACTAATACTTCATCACCTTCATTAAAACAGGCAAATATTGAACATAAATTTCCTCCTGTACTTCCATTAACCATAAAAAAAGCTTTCTTTACACCATAAGTTTGAGCTAACATTTTTTGTGCTTCTAATATTACTCCTTCTGGTGCATGAAGATTATCTAATGGGTCAACTTCCGTTATATCAAGATACCCCATTGTATCTACAAATTCTCTACCTATTTCATCTTTTAAAAATACTTTACCACATTTATTTCCTGGCATAGATAAAATTAAATTTTCTTCCTTCTTATACTTTAGTACTTCATCTAAAAGAGGTGTTTTACTACTCATTTAAGTTCTCCATTTCAATGTTTTTATCTATGATATTATAATATAAATTATAAATTTTGTTCATATTTTTAAGTAAATTATGATGTATCTATATAAGCCCTAATCTTTTAAAAGCCTTATATAAACCATCATCTTCCACTTCATCAGTAATTAAATCTGCAACTTCCTTTATTTCGTCTCCACCATTTCCCATAGCTACACCTATTGCACAATATTCTAACATAGGTATATCAATTTTGGCATCACCAAAGGCAATAGTATCTTTAATGTCTGCTCCTATATAAGAAAGAAGATGTTCAATAGCATTTGCCTTAGTAATACCTTTTACACCTAAATCTCCAAACAATGCTTCTTCACCTTTTCCACCCCATGTACCTGATTGTAAATCTGGGAATTTTTCTTTTGTATCTAAAAAGTCAGCATAAGAAATATATTATCTATTATCTTGTAATTATTTCTATACTTTTATTATGAAAAACCTTGTTACTTATATTTAATAAGTCTTCTTTACTTATTTTTTCTAAGTCTTGAATTTCATCAAGATATAATTTATAATCACCAAACATAACATCATACATTGCTGCTGAATTAGATAATCTTATGCTTTGTTCTTCATTAAATAATCTCTTTAGTTTTAAACTTTTTACAAAGCCACTAATTTGATTTTTTGATAGCTCTTTTAATGAGTTTTGTAAATTTTCAAAAATATTATCAATACAATTTATAGCTTCTTGTACTTTTTCCTCTGAAGTACTAAAAGTAATCTTGTATAATCCAATGCTACTTTCATTGCTCACCATAGTTAACACATCATATACTAAACCCTTTTTAGTTCTTAAACTATCAAATAAAAGAGAATTAACTCCCTCACCAATATACTGATTTAAAACTTTAAAAATCTTTATTTCATTATGAGTTAAATCACTAATATCATAAGTAATTAAAACTTTTGCAGTATTAATTCCTTCTTTTTTATTTTTATAAATTTTTCCTTCAGCTTTTTCACTTTCTTTTAAAGGCAATTTTAAGCAAGCATTTTCCCAAGCAATAAAATACTTATTAACAATATCAATTATATCTTCAAAACTTTTATTAGATATTATGACCATAGTTGTATTTTCTGGAGAATAATATTTATTATAAAATTCTTTTACATCTTGAATACTTATATTTTCTAAAGACTCTTCTGTTCCAATAATAGGATATTTTATCCTTCTATGCTTATAGCTATTAAGAAATAGCTTATCTTCACAAAACTGTTCTACTTCTTCATCCCACTCTTTAAGCTCTTCCTTAATAACATCCATTTCTTCTTTAAAACCACTATTCCCTAAAGTAGTGTTAATCAATAAATCTGCATATAATTCTATACCTTCTTCTAAATCCTCACTTAATAATGTACCATAATATATTACATAAGGATAATTAGTCATAGCATTTTGAAAACCAAAAATTTCACTAAATTTTTTATTTATTTCTGCTTCTGTTCTCTTATCTGTACCCTTATAAATCATATGTTCAGTTACATGTGCAATTCCAAGCTTTCCATCTGTATCTCTTACTGCACCCGCATCTAGTGCTATAGATATTGATGATAACATAGAATCAGTATTTTTATATACGAGCTTCAATCCATTCTTTAATATATACTCCTTCATATATCTCTCCTAATTTATATAGTTAAATCATTTTTATAGTTTATAAAAAAAACGAAGCATATGCTTCGTTTTTTATTATTCTGCCTTAAGTGCTATAGCACATTCAATTCTCTTCTTTTGCATTTCACATCCGATATCATAAGGATTGTTAATATCGTTATTAAATGCAATATTGTTAGCTTGGCATCCACCAGAACAATAGAATCTAGCCCAACAATTTCTACATTTTGGTTTATTGTATATATGTGCTTTCTTAAAGCTCATTCCTAATTCTGCATTATAACTGTCGTCATAAACACTTCCAAGCTTATATTCTTCCTTACCAACAAATTGATGACATGGATAAACTTCACCTTGTGGTGTTATTGCAACATATTCAAATCCTGCTCCACAACCTGATATTCTCTTATAAACACAAGGACCACCATTTAAATCTACTTTAAAGTGATAGAAGTTAAACTCTTTTCCTTCTGCTTTCTTTTGAACTAGTTCATCATATAATTTGTCGTAGCTTTCAAATATCTTAGGTAAATCTTCTCTTCTTAAAGATAATGGATGTCCATCTTCTAAAACAACAGGTTCTATAGATATTTCTCTAAATCCTTCATCTACCATCATCTTAACATCTTCATAGAAATCAAGATTTTCTCTTGTAAATGTACCTCTTACAGTATGAGCTTTATTCTTATCTCTCTTAGCTACCATTTTCTTTATGTTTGGTAATATTTGATCATATGACCCTTTACCATCAAATCTAATTCTTACCTTATCATTTACTTCTTTTCTACCATCTATTGAAAGGATTATATTTTCTAATTCCTTATCCATGTAATCCATCATCTCATCAGTTAAAAGAGTAGCATTAGTAGTCATTGTAAATCTTATTTTCTTATTCCATTTTGCTTCATTTTCTCTAGCATATGCAATAATTTCCTTGATTGTATCCATCATCATTGTTGGCTCTCCACCAAACAAATCTATTTCGATATTTTTTCTTGGACCACTTCTCTTAACTACGTAATCTATTGCTTTCTTTGCTGTTTCTAATGACATCTTACCTTTATGTCCATTATATTCACCTTCATCAGCAAAACAATATTTACATCTTAAATTACAAGCATGAATTATATTTAAACATACTGCTTTTATATAATCTCTATCATCCATTGAAGAATGAGCTATATCTTCATATTGATCTTCTGTATAAAGGATTCCTTCATTAACTAATTCTTGTAATTCTTCATAAGCCTCTTCAACTATATCAGCACCATATTTATCTCCAAAATCTGCTACTAATTCTTCTTTTGATCTTAACTTATTATCATCTACTAAATCATATACTAGTTCATCTACTATATGAACTGCTCCAGTATTTACGTCTAAAACAAAGTATTTTCCACCTTGTTTAAATTTATGAATCAATGACATAATTCATCCTCCTTATAAAATACAATTATTATTAAATATACATTACACTATATATTAATTTCTCTTTACATACTTAAAAGTATAGGCAGTAACTAAGCATTATAGTTACTGCCACTTTTTAACTATGCTTCACATTCTAAGTTAGCAACTGTACAAGAAGTCTTGCAAGCTGATTGACATGAGTTTGCACATTCCTTACAGCCTGGTTTGCTTAAGCTGTTTTTTATATTTGTCTTGTTTATTGTTTTGATATGTTTCATGTACAAATCCTCCATTTTATATTAATAACAACGGTTATTATAACACATTTTACATTGGTAATAAAGATATTACTTTCCATAATGACTATTTTTTTTATTGTAACTATAAAAAAGTAGTTAAGTTAACCAGCTTAACCACTTTTTATATTTAATCAATTTATTTTTTCATTAATCAAATTAATAATTTCTATATTTTTATCATATTTTGGAATATTATAGTCCCAAACTTCATTTTCATCATTTTCAAAAAAAATATTTCTCTTTAATTATAATTTCTGGTTTATATTCAAAATGTAAAATATCAAAGTGAGACCATTTACCTCCCCACACAAAGCCATACTTTTCAAAACACTCTACTATTGCTTTAGGGTAACTTGCAATTCTACTATCTCCCTTTTCTTTTGATACCCACTTCCAGTAATCAGCATCATTTCTGTTTAAATCTATTGCAATTCCATAAGAATGAGGACTTAACATTCCAGTATCTTGAATTACCCTATAATTATATGTACCACTTATTGGTGTTACAAAACTATTAATTTTTGTATCTTCTCGAGATATACTCCATATTTCATCTAAAGCTTTTTTTAAATTTTCAGCTGCATTATTACATTTATTAAAAATAATATTTCCATAATTAGTACTGATAGTAGTTAAATTTTTTTCAATTTCTCTTTTATCATTACCGTAAACACTATTTAATAATTTATAATTTCTTAGTCTACCTGGATCCTTATTTAAGTCCATTACCTTTGTAATAGGATTTAATGGATAATTTTCAAAAAATAAGTCTTCTAAATCTGGATTAGCAAACTTTTCATTTATAGATTTTTCTTTTAAATCATCATATATTATTCTAGTATTATTATTCGTAATTATAAAAATTTCACCTTTTTCATTCTTTTCTATTGATGATATGTAATCACTATATCCCTTTATTCTATAATATTTTTTTCACCTTTACATCACCATATTCTAAAAATTATAACTATGTAAATATAATGCCCTTAAATATGTGTTTTATAACAATTTGCAAGGAAAAAGCTATTGCATTTCTGCAATAGCTTATAAATTTTAAGAAAATGGTTGATATACACTTTGATTTAAATATATACTATCAACTAACTTTCCTGATGAATCATACTTATCTAGATAAGTATAACAATTAAGGCTGCTTACAGCTTCTACTCTTGGCTGATAAGTATATCCATTCATAGCATTTGAATTTGACCATATTTCAATAGTTAAAGATCCTGATGTTGCTGATGTAGTTATTATTAATGGATAGTCATAAGGATTAACAAATCTTAAATCAATTAAATCATCTGCTAATGTTGCATCTAACCCTATCCCTACATATCCTACAGTCATCATATGATTTTGTCTTTCTGTTGGAAGTATCCCAGCTCTAAGCTCTGCATTATATAAAGTAGTAGCTATTTGGCATACTCCTCCTCCCATTCCTGGAACTACTTGTCCACCTACATAAGTATTTGAACTTACAAATCCTCTATCAGCTGTAGTTGGTCCTATTCCATCAGTACAAGAGAACTCTTCACCTGGCATTAATAATGTATTGTTGAAATATGATGAACCTACTTGTATATTATGTCCACTATTTCCAGCTGAAAAATATGTTGTAAAGCTTGAAATTCTAGTATCAATGCTTCTTAATTGATTAGCTGTTATTTGTGGCTCACTTTCAACTAATGTTCCATCTACAACTATATCACTACCACCATTTTCACCAGTGATTTGAGAAGTTATTGAATCAACTAATGCTTGTTCATCTAATACATAACCATTTTGACCTTCAACTATACTAACTACTCCACCATAAATTTCTGCACTTGCATTTACTGGCATAACTTTTACATCTTCAGCTATTTGTGCAACAAATTCTTTAATAGCATCTTCATTAACTATAGTTTTTAAATCATACGTTTTTTTCTCAGGTTTATTAATTAAATCTAATTTCCCCTTGAAACTTTTATTTTTACCATATTGCATTATTTCATCTTCAACTTCATCTTTGTTAGTAGTTACATTTAATGCTGCATAACTTGAAGAATATTCTTGTCCATTTACATTCACCTTAATACTCTTATTTGCAATTTCAGCATCTTTTTCCACTAACACTTTTGATAAGTCCACTTCATTTAGCTCACCTACTGGTTCAGAATAAACATACACCTCTGGATATACTTTATTCTCATAACTATCAACAAGCTTTTTATTACTTATCCACCAATATAAAACTCCACCTATAATAAGTAAAAAAATTATAATTCCTATTATTAAGCTAATCTTAACTTTTTTATCTTTTACATCTACATTATTATCAATTTCTTTTTCAGAAATTATATCAGTAGTATCTTCAGATTCATTTTCATTTTCAGATTCACTTTCAGAGCTTGTCTGCATATCATCTTCAGATTCAGCCTTTTCTTCAACAGTATTATCTTCTATTGGTTCTTCAGTAATTGTTTCTTTTACTTCATCTAATTTTTTATCATCATTGCTCATTTTCATCCCTCCCCTATTTAAACAATTTCTCATAAACAATAGCAAGCGTGCTTCCTGCAAAATGATCCAAT
>JAKSUK010000094.1 GCA_024409095.1 Clostridium sp. | reverse complement strand
AATCCTTGTCATTCTCATCATTTAACACCATGTGCTTGCCAAGTATAAAGGTAGACTGGTAGTCTCCATTTTCAAAAGCCCACTCAAGTCCCTTACCATTTGGGTGCTTTTTTATAGCTGTTTTATTTATTTCCACAAGGAAAGTATGAGGCATTTAGAATTATCATTGAAAATGGTGAAGGGCACAATTGGTGGTGTGTAATGTTTCCACCGTTATGTTTTGTAGATGAAACAAAGGGTGATATTAATTCAAAAGAATTAGAAAAAGCACTTATTGATGATAATGATGCAGTAATTAATGATAGTAATATAAAATATAAGTTTAAAATGATAGAAGTTATGAAGGATATTTTAAAGGCACAATAAATATATTTTGATATAAATAGGAGATAATATGGAAAACAAGGCGATAATATCTGTAAGAAGTTTTTCAGATTTAGATAAAGATGAAGTAATAGAAGTAGTTACACCAGGAAAATTTCATTTAGGAGAAAATGAATTTAAGGCTGTATATGAAGAATCAGAAATATCAGGTATGGATGGAACGACTACTACTTTAATAATAAAAGATGATATATTAGTTTTAGAAAGAGAAGGTTCTACTACTACAAGAATGGAGTTTGAAAAAGGTAAAGATGCAGTTTCTTTATATAATACTCCATATGGAATTATGAATATAAATATATCTACAAAAGAGTTAGATATAGATATGGATGAAGATGGTGGAGTAATTTATACTAAGTATGTATTAGGATTAGAAGGTCAAGAAGGAATAACTACAGAACTTAAAGTTAAGATAAGAGCAAATTAATATAAAAGTGCAAGATAATTGATAGTTATCTTGTGCTTTTTTTATGTATAGTTATTTTATTTAAAGGGAAAAATAAAAAATAACTTTAAGAAATCAAAAAAATACTAGATAAAGTATAGCTAGTGTGATATGATTTTATTTATGAATTTAAAATTACTTAAATTTATATATTTTATGAGGTAATTTACATTATATATGCATTTAAGTCAAGTGTCAAGATTAAAATTATAAATTAGGAGGAAAAAATAATGGCTACTAAATATGTTTTTGTAACTGGTGGTGTTGCATCAGCTTTAGGAAAGGGAATAACAGCAGCATCATTAGGAAGATTATTAAAAAATAGAGGGTTAAAGGTATCGATTCAAAAGTTTGACCCTTATTTAAATGTTGATCCAGGTACAATGAGTCCATATCAACATGGAGAGGTTTTTGTTACGGATGATGGTGCAGAGACAGATTTAGATTTAGGGCATTATGAAAGATTTATTGATGAAAGTTTAAGCAAAAATAATAATGTTACAACAGGGAAAATATATGGAGATGTAATTGCTAAGGAAAGAAGAGGAGAATATCTTGGAGGAACAGTTCAAGTAATACCTCATATAACTAATGAGATAAAGGACAGAGTTTATGCAATTAGCAAAGAAAGTGATGTTGATGTAGTTATAACTGAAATAGGAGGAACTGTAGGAGATATTGAATCACTTCCGTTTTTAGAATCAATTAGACAAGTACAATATGAAGTAGGAAGAGATAATGTATGCTTTATTCATGTAACTTTAGTTCCTTACTTAGGAAAGGCTGGAGAATTAAAAACTAAGCCAACACAACATTCAGTAAAAGAATTAAGAAGTATTGGTATTCAACCTGATATAATAGTATGTAGGTCAGAAAAGCCATTAAATGAAAGTTTAAGAAGTAAGATAGGTTTATTCTGTAATTTAGAAGCAAAAAATGTTATACAAAATTTAGATGCAGAAACTTTATATGAAGTTCCATTAATGTTACATAAAGAAGGATTAGACAGATTAGTTGTTGAAAAATTACAATTAGGATGTATAGATATAAACAATAATGAGTGGATTGATATGGTAGGTAGAATGAAAGCTCTTAAGAGGGAAGTTACTATAGCTTTAGTAGGAAAATATGTTGAGCTTCATGATGCTTATATTTCAGTAGTTGAAGCTTTAAATCATGGAGGACTTGCAAATAATGCAAATGTTAAGATAGAGTGGATAAATGCTGTAGATGTTACTCCTATAAATGTTAAAAAGATATTTAAAAACATAGATGGAATATTAGTTCCAGGTGGATTTGGTGATAGAGGAGTAGAAGGAAAGATTGAAGCTATTAAATATGCAAGAGAAAACAATGTACCTTTCTTAGGAATATGTTTAGGAATGCAAACAGCAGTAATTGAATTTGCTAGAAATGTTTTAGGATATGAAGGAGCTAATAGCTCAGAAATAGATTCAAAAACAAAATATCCAGTAATAGATTTAATGAATGATCAAAAAAATATACATGATTTAGGTGGCACTATGAGATTGGGAGCTTATCCATGTATATTAGATAGAAAATCTAAATCATTTGAGGTTTATGGAGAAGAAAATATATCAGAAAGACATAGGCATAGATATGAATTTAATAATGAATTTAGAGAACAAATAAGTGAAGCTGGAATGAAGATAGTAGGAACAAGTCCAGATAAAAGATTAGTTGAAATTGTAGAAATTCCAAATCATAAGTGGTTTGTTGCAGCTCAATTCCATCCAGAATTAAAATCCAGACCAAACAGACCACATCCTTTATTTACAGGATTAATAAAGGCTGCTTTAGAAAAATAATTATAAAAAATAAAAAGTGCTACGATAAAAATTGTAGCACTTTTTTGTATAATTATATATTGAAATATACATATTATTGATAGATAATTATATATGCGAATACTAAAGTTTTATTTCAATTCGTTTTTTCAAGTCTAAAAGTGCAATCTCAAATAATCCCAAAAATAAAAAATATTATGGAGGTATAAATTTGGAAAACTACAATGAGATGACCCTAGCTAGTTTAAAGGAAATAGCTAAGGAAAAGGGTATAAAAAATATCAGCAAATTAAAGAAAAGTGAATTAATTGAAGAGTTAGTGAAGATAACTCCTAATAAAATAGAAAAGGATGGGGTAATTTTAACAGAAAAAATTGCACCTAAGAATAGAAGTACAGTAGCTAATATACATATAGAAGAAAATGTAAATAATGAAGTCTATTCAAGTAATTCAAGAGACAGATATAATGTAACAGAGGAAGAAAAAGAAGAAAAGAAAGAAAGATTAAATGTTATGATTAATGAATCTAATTCATCTAAAGGAGTTTTAGAGATTCAAGAAAATAATAGCTTTGGTTTTTTAAGATGCAATAATTATCTTACAGGAGAAAATGATATATACGTTTCACCTTCACAAATAAGAAGATTTAATTTAAGAACTGGTGATGAAGTTGAAGGAAAAGTAAGAGAAGCAAAAGATGGAGAAAAATTTAAAGCACTGTTGTTTGTTGAAAAGGTAAATGGAGAATCACCAGATAAGGCAATAGGAAGAAAGAATTTTGAAAACTTAACTCCTATATATCCTAATCAAAGATTACATTTAGAAACTGATAATGGTAGAGATTTATCTTCAAGATTAATGGATTTTATCTGTCCAATAGGAAAAGGTCAAAGAGGAATAATAGTTGCACCACCTAAAGCTGGTAAAACTACATTATTAAAAAGAATAGCACAAAATATTTCAAAAAATTACCCAGATATAAAGTTAATTGTTTTATTAATAGATGAAAGACCAGAAGAAGTTACAGATATGAAAAGGTCTATTAAAGGTGATGTGATTTACTCAACGTTTGATGAAGAGCCACAAAATCATGCTAAGGTATCACAAATGGTACTTGAAAGAGCTAAGAGAATGGTAGAGCAAGGTAAAGATGTAGTTATACTTATGGATAGTATAACAAGGCTTTCAAGAGCGTATAATTTAACTATAACACCAACAGGAAGAACTTTATCAGGTGGACTTGACCCAGGAGCATTATTAATGCCAAAGAAATTCTTTGGAGCAGCAAGAAATATAGAAGAAGGGGGAAGTTTAACAATATTAGCTACAGCTTTAGTAGAAACAGGTTCAAGAATGGATGATATGATATTTGAAGAGTTTAAAGGTACTGGAAATATGGAAGTTCATTTAGATAGAAGGTTACAAGAAAGAAGAATATTCCCAGCGATAGATATTTATAAATCAGGTACTAGAAAAGAAGATTTATTATTATCAGATGAGGAAAAAGAAGTTGCTTTTGCAATAAGAAGAAATATGAATAGAGATGGAAATGTAGAAAGTATTACTGAAACATTAATCAATATGCTATCAAAAACTAAGAATAATAAAGAATTTATGGAAATATTCATAAAAAATGAAGTTATGAAGAAATAAAAAAAGCGGGAAAGAAATATTTCCCGTTTTTTTAAAACAATCTTATTTGTTAAGACCGAATTTCTTGTTAAATTTATCAACTCTACCGCCGATATCAACGATTTTTTGCTTACCAGTGAAGAATGGGTGGCATTTTGAACATATATCAATCTTTAATTCTGATTTAACTGAACCAGTTGTAAAAGTATTTCCACATGCACACTTAACCACTGCATCGTGATGGTATTCTGGATGTATGCCTTCTCTCATATTTTTCACCTCTTTCAATAAAAATATATCATTAAAGTAAAATATCTAATGACTTTAAGAGTATAACACATACTTTAATAGGCAGTCAATAAAATTACATTAATAAAACGTTATAAGAACTAAGTGAATTTTAGGAAATAAAAACATCTTTATTAAATAAGAGTTAAGATGATATAATTTGAAGAGATATTACAGAAGAGGGAGACGTATTATGGGTAAATTATATTTTAGATATGGAGCAATGAATTCAGGAAAGTCTACTCATTTAATGCAAGTAGCACATAATTATGAGGAGAGAGGTATGAAGGTTATATTAATAAAGCCTTCAACTGATAAAAAGGGCGGAGATAAGTTAGTTTCAAGATTAGGTGTGGAAAGAAAAGTAGATATACTTTGCCAAAAGAATATGAACATATATGAAGAAATAGAAAAATGGGAAGAAATTAAATTCAAAGCAAATTGTATATTAGTTGATGAAGTTCAATTTATGACTAAAGAGCAGGTAGATCAATTATTTAAAATAGCAGTAGTTCTTGATATTCCAGTTATTTGTTATGGATTAAGAACTGATTTTATGATGGAAGGCTTTGAAGGAAGTACTAGACTTTTATTATTAGCTCATAGTATAGAGGAAATGAAGACTATCTGTAAGTGTGGTAGAAAGGCTATCTTAAATGGTAGAATGATAAATGGGGAATTTGTTTTTGAAGGTGAGCAGGTTGCTATAGATAATATTAATAATGTACAATATGAATCTTTATGTGGACATTGTTACTTTAAATATAAAAATAATAAATAATGAAAGTGTGATGCTATGAAAAAGTGTGATGTGGGAGGTCAAGCTGTAATTGAAGGTGTTATGATGCGTGGATCAAAAGCTACGGCTACAGCAGTAAGGACATCTAAAGGCAAAATAAAGATTAGTGTAAAAAAAACAATTCCAATAACTAAAAAATATAAAATTTTATCATTACCATTTATAAGGGAAATAGTAGCACTTTTAGATTCTTTAATTATTGGAATCAAAGCATTAAATTATTCGGCATCATTTTTTGAAGAAGAAGAGGAAAGTACATTTGAAAAGTGGATAAAAGATAAGTTTGGTGAAAAGTTAATGAGTGATTTACTAATTACACTTACCATGATGATATCTTTTGTAGTTTCTATAGGGATATTTATTGGTATTCCAACTTCTATAGCTTCTATATTTAAGAATTTAGGCTTTTCAAATATTATTTTAAATTTAATAGAAGCATTTATAAGAATTTTTATACTTATGCTATATATGTATTTTATAAGTAAGATGGATGATATTTATAGGGTGCTCCAATATCATGGTGCAGAGCATAAAACTATTTTTTGCTATGAAAATGAAGAGAGACTTACTATTGAAAATGTAAAAAAGTATAGTAGATTTCATCCTAGATGTGGAACAAATTTTATCTTTCTTACTATGTTTGTTAGTATAGTATTATATACTTTTACTGGCTGGGGAAACTTTATAGAACGTATAGTGATAAGAATAGCATTATTACCAGTAGTTGCTGGAATAAGCTATGAAATAATTAAATGGTTAGGAAAATCAGGAAGTAAGCTTAGTAAAATAATTGCTTATCCAGGATTAATGCTACAAAAACTAACAACAAAGGAGCCAGATGATATGCAAATAGAAGTTGCAATTAAGTCATTGATGGCTGCAGAGGGGATAAAAGATAAGAAAACTATTAGAGAACTTCTTATATATGGTAATGAACAGTTAAAAGAAGTAGAAATTGATACTTACATATTAGATTGTCAGTTATTATTAACAAAAGTATTAACACAGAAAATAAGAGAAAGGAATAATAGTATTA
>JAKSUK010000093.1 GCA_024409095.1 Clostridium sp. | reverse complement strand
TTTTGACTACTATTAAAAAGCTTCTTACCTTCCTCTTCTCTGGTCTTTCTCATTTCAAGAAGCTTTTCAAGTGAAAATTTAAATTTATTACTCAAACTTTATCTCTCCTAAATTTATTGACCAAATATGGCAAATAAGCTTCTTATATTTTCTTCAAATGTTGTTTTTTCATCAATCTTTTGTTTTAAATAAGAATTAATTTTATCATTAAATTGAACTGCTAAATCTATTTTTTTGCTAGACCCCTTAACATAAGCTCCTAAATTAATAAGGTCCTCTGATTCTTTATAAGTAGCTAATAAATCTCTAGCATTAGATGACACCATTTTATGTTTATCATCTGCTATTTGAGGCATTAATCTACTTACACTATTTAATATATCTATAGCAGGATAATGATTTTTATGAGCTAAAGATCTTGAAAGAACTATATGTCCATCAAGTATACCTCTTACAGCATCTGCAATAGGTTCATTGAAATCATCACCATCAACTAACACTGTATAAAATCCAGTTATAGACCCTACTTCAGATGTACCTGCTCTTTCTAAAAGTTTAGGAAGCTTTGCAAATACAGATGGCGTATATCCCTTTTGAGCTGGTGGTTCACCAATAGCAAGTCCAATTTCTCTTTGCGCCATAGCAAATCTAGTAACAGAATCCATCATTAAAATTACTTTCCTACCTCTATCTCTAAAATATTCTGCTATTGCTGTAGCTGTTAATGCACCTTTTACTCTTTCCAAAGCTGATTTATCAGAGGTAGCACAAACTACCACTGATTTTTTCATACCTTCTGGTCCAAGGTCCTTTTCAATAAACTCTAATACTTCTCTTCCTCTTTCTCCAATAAGACATATAACATTCACTTCTGCTTCTGCTTCTCTTGCAATCATTCCTAAAGTAGTACTTTTACCTACTCCCGATCCAGCAAAAATACCTATTCTTTGACCATCACCACAAGTTAAAAAACCATCAATAGCTCTTACACCTGTAGGTAGTATATCTTTAATTCTCTTTCTTTTTAAAGGATCAGGAGGTTGATTTTCTAAAGGGTATGGAACACCTTTTAATATTTCAGTACCATATATAGGATTTCCTAAGCCATCTAAAACTTTACCTAAAAGCTCTTCTGAACATTTAATTTCAAGTGGTCTTCTTTGAGGTACTACAATACACCCTGGTGATATTCCAACTAATTCTCCTAAAGGCATTAATATAACTTTATTACTTTTAAAACCTACCACTTCACAGCTAATAGGATCATTATTTACATTATAAATTATGCAAACTTCCCCAACAAAAGCTTTAATACCTTCTACTTCAATAGTTAGTCCTATAACTTCACTTACTATTCCCTCACAATAAGTAGTTTCTATTTCATTAATTCTTTTTTTTATTAAATCAAAATCTATATTAAGCATTTTTCTCTTCACCATAAAATTCTTGTATAGCTTCTTCTAGTTTCTTTAAAGAAACATCAACTCCAACAATAAGTTTACCTGTACTTTTTTCAATCACAGCATTACCTAATTCCATTAATGGGTCTTCTATAACAAAAATTTCCCCAGAAATAGCATATGTCTTTTTCCAACCCTTAACTTTTGTTTCTATTGCTGCTATATAATTTCCATTACATTTAATTATTAAGTTTTCTTCACCCTTACACTGCTCAATAATAGGTGTTATAAGATTTAAAATACTTTCATCATTTTGAAATTCTTTTTTCACTATAAGCTTCGCCATTTCTAATGACATTGCAATAATTTCTGACTTTTTTTTAATCTTATATTCTTTTACTTGATTTTCAGCATTTCTTAATATTTCATCAGCTTTTTTAACTGCTTCTGCTAATGTATCACTACTTTTATTTGATGCATCAATATATCCCTTAGAGCTTCCATCTTCATAACCATTTGACATTCCTTGTTTATAACCACTGTCATAAGCTTCTTTTTCTATATCTTTTGCTTGTTTATAAGCATTAACTACAATACTTTCTGCATCACTTCTAGCTTTACCTAAAATCCTTGAACCAATTATTTCATAGCTTTTTATTTGATTATTTTCAACTTCATTGCTATGTTGTTCTTCTTCGCTTAATAAGCGTTCAGTTATTATTTCTATACCACCATTGATTGAAGCATTATTTGATTTTATAAGATTATACGATGAGTGCATCTTCTCCACCTCTTGAAATTATTATTTCTTGTGCTTCGTCTAATCTTCTAATAATTGATACAATTTGTTGTTGAGCTTTTTCTACATCAGTTAATCTTACTGGTCCAAGATATTCAATATCTTCTTTTAATGAAGCAGCTGCTCTCTTAGATTGATTTCTATAAATAGTTTCTGCAACTTCTTCTGAAGATCCCTTAAGAGCAAGCGCAAGTTCTTTACTTTCAACATCTCTAAGAATTCTTTGAATTGCAACATCATCAAGAGTAATAATATCTTCAAATACAAACATAGAACTCTTAATTTTTTCAACTAATTCATAGTTATCTTCTTCTAGACTTTCTGTTATATGCTTTTCTGTAGTTCTATCTACTTGATTCAGTATTCCAACTAATGTATCTATACCACCTAATGTAGTTGTTTCTGTTCTTACAATAGTAGACAACTTATCATCTAAAACTTTTTCTATTTCTTTAATAACTGCTGGTGAAGTAGTATTCATAGTAGCAATTCTAAGAGCTACTTCACTTTGTATATCTTCAGGCAACTCAGATATTATTTGAGCTGCTTTTTCTGTTTGAAGATAACAAAGTATTAAAGCAATAGTTTGTGGATGCTCATAATTTATAACATTTAATAGTTGCTGTGCATCTGCTTTTCTTGCTATAGCAAATGGTCTATTTATTTGAGAAGCTTCTGCAACTTTACTTAATATTTCTGTAGCCCTTTGTGTACCTAAAGCTTTAGATAGTAATTCTTTTGCATAATCTATTCCACCTTCAACTAAATAATCCTTTGCCTTATTCATTTCTAAAAATTCTTCTAAAATATTCTGTCTTTGTTCAGAAGTTACACTTGAAATATTTGCTATTTCATATGTTATTTTTTGTATTTCATTTTCAGGTAATCTATTTAAAATATTAGCTGATGCTTCTGGCCCTAAAGTAATAAATAATAGGGCTGTTTTTTGTATACCTGTTAATTTTGTATTTGCCATTATATTTATCTCTCACTTTCTACTAACCAAGATTTAACTATATCAGCTACCTGTTGAGGTTTTTCTGCTGCATATTTTCTAATTTCATTTTCAAGATGTTGTTGTTCAGTTCTCATTTCAAAATCTATAGGTTTTAAAGGTTCTTCTTGAACTTTATCTATCTTCTCATCAATAATTACATCTAAAAGATTTTCTTCTTCTAATGTTTCTACCTTCTTAGCTTTTCTTCTCTTTCTTGCTAAAATAAATATTATTAACATTATTAAAGTTGCTACTGATCCAATAGCTATATAAAGTATATTATTATTGTTATTCTTTTCTTCTGGTGCAAATGGATCCACAACATTTTCATTTTCTGTATTATTAAATGTAATTCCTACTACACTTACTACATCTCCTCTTTCTGCATTTAACCCTACTGCTGCTGATACTGAGGTTTCTATTGCTTTTTGAAGATCTGCTCCAATTTCTCCATCTACTATTACTGAAGCACTTAACATTTTTACTTCACCCGGTGCTTTAATAGTTGTGCTTTCTATTTTACCTACTTCATAATTAGTAGTTTGCTCTTCAGTAGTTGTAACTGCATTTCCATCATTTAATATGTTGTTACTCATATTATCATCTATAGGATTCCCACCTGCTGCTCCTTGAGATGAATTACTTTTAACAGTATTTTGACTTATTATAACTTTATTAGGGTCAACTACTGTTTCTGTTATTTTCTTAGAATCAAAATCTAAATCAGCATTTACTACTACTTTTACTTTTCCATTACCTAAAACTGGTGTTAATAGTTCTAATATAGATTTTTGTAAATCTGTTTCATATTTTTTTTCTAAATCTAATTGAGTAGATACTGTATCTGCTCCCATAACATCTTCTTCTGAATCATATATATCATTAGATATAAGATTCATATTACTATCCATAACTTGTATGTACTCTGAATCTATACTTGTACTGCCTGAAACAAGTGCTACAATTGATTTAACTTGTGCTGCTGATAATGTTTTACCAGGTGCTAGTTTTACATATACAGCTGCACTTCCCGGTTCTTTTTCCATAGCAAAAACTGATTCTTTAGGAAGTGTAACATGCACTCTTGCATCACTTATCTGCTCAAAACTTTTTATTGTTTTTTCAAGTTCTCCTTGTAACATTCTTAACTTTTTTATTTTAAATTCCTCATCTGTCATACCAAAAGAACTTCCTGAATCCATAAGCTCATATCCAGTACTTCCCATAGTAAGATTAGATGCCAATTGTAATCTCAACTTATCCACTATCGACTTATCAACTAAAATCGAATTACCTTCAACCTTAAAATCTATAGCCTGTTCTTCTAAGGAAGCTAGGACTGTCTGTGAATCAGCTGATTCTAAACCCGAAAATAAAACACTATATTTATTTGCAGATTTAAATAAGAATAAAGATGTAATAGCTATAACTAAAGTTACTAATGACATAATTGAAGCTATTTTAATACCTTTGCTTAAGCTCTTAAATTTCTCAAGAAACTTTTTTAAACCTTCTAAAAGGCTATTCATATTATGTCCCCCTAACTATATTTGTAAATTTGTTAATTCCTTCACTGCCTCAGTCATTTTATTTCTTACTTGAACTGCTAATTGTAGTGATAATGCAGCTTCTTCTGCTGCTAACATAACTTCATGTACTTCTACATCACCACCTAAAACTAATTCATTAGTCATTTTATCTGAGTATATTTGTTTATCATTTACCTTTTCTAAAGCATCTTTAAAAACTTGTCCAAAATTTAAAGATGTATTTTCATTTATAGAAACTTTTTCTTGAAATATATTTTCATTAGGTGCAAATCCTCTTATTTTCATTTTTTATCTCTCCTATTTTCCAATACTTAATGCTGTTGAAAACATTGCTTTTGATGCATTTAATGCATCAGCATTAGCCTCGTATGTTCTTGTAGCAACTATCATATCAGCCATTTCATTTAATATATTTACATTTGGCATAGTTACATATCCATTTTCATCTGCATCAACATGTGTTGGGTCATATACTTTCTCTAATTCTGATTCATCTTTAACTATTTTAACAGCAGTTATCCCTTTGCACTTTCCTGCTTCATCTAATGCCTCTTTAAAAACAGCTACCCTTCTAACATAAGGTCCTCCATCTTCTGTTCTAGTAGTTTGTGCATTAGCAACATTAGAGCTAATAATATCCATTCTTAATCTTTCCGCTGATAATCCACTAGCACTAATCCTCATTGAATCAAACATTCCCATACTAATTTCCTCCGATTACACTTTTCATTGATGATATTTTTCCATTTGCTCTTGTAATTAAAGCATTATACATTAATGTATTAGTTGCTTGATTTACTTTCTCCAAATCTAAATCTACATTATTACCATTTTCATTCATACTTGTATTTTTGTCTTTTACAGATGAAATAGTACCTGCTTTATTAGCACCACCTAAATGTTTATCATTATTTGTAGTTAATTTTATAGAACCATCATCATAATAATTTTCTTCAAAAACTACTTTAAAAGCTTTATATCCAGCTGTATTAACATTTGCTATATTATTAGATATTGTTTTACTTCTTAAAGTTGCTGCACTTAATCCTTGCTTGATTAAATTATATGTATCTATACTTTTTGGCATTTTTTTCTCCTTTATTTTTTCATTGTTTTTCGTCAATATTCGTGTAAAATAACCATTTTCCAAGTATTTTCTTCATTCATTTATAAGTCTATTAATTATTATATTATATTTTTCGCAACTTTTCTATAGCATTTTTTAACGGTATTAAATTTCAAATTTTAACTACAATTTTTAATTTCGTTTTTTTAAATTAATTTCAAATTTACATTATATTTATTAAAAATTCCATATGTTTTATAAGGTATAATTGTAAAAATATTATAAATAGAAATATTTTTACAATAAAAAAACAAAGTAAAATTTAATATTAAATTCTACTTTGTTCTTATATTATTATTTAATTAAACCAGATAGTATATTTAATACATCTCTAGGGAACTTATTACTTTGAGCCATCAATGCTATTGAAGATTCCATTAATATTGAAGTTCTAGTAACCTCCATCATTTCTGAAGCTAAATCAGCATCTAAAATTCCACTATATATTCTTTCATATGTATCATTACTACTAGAAACACCTCTTACAGTTTCTTCCATTCTATTTTGAATTGCTCCATACCTTGATCTATAACTTGATACTTCTGAAATTGCTTTATCTAATGTATCTATTGCATTAGAAGCATTATTAATCAC
>JAKSUK010000092.1 GCA_024409095.1 Clostridium sp. | reverse complement strand
TAATAAATTAGTTTTTTAAACATAGTGCATAATAATATTGTCATATAGATATTGGAGGAAGTTTTATGAAAAGTAGAAATACGATTTTATATATAATGGCAATAATATTATTTATCAATTTTTTAGTTGTTAAAGCAAATCCTTTGATTTTATCTCCAGAAGAGGCAGAGCGTATAGAAATGCTTTTAAAAGAAAATAATGCATATGTGCATGATGAAGACAAAAGAGTGTTGCAAGAATATATGGAAAAATTAACAAATCATGAAATTCTATCTCAAGAAGAAAAAGATTACTTAAGAGAATGTTATTTAAATATGATTAAAAATAAGTTAGGTGAAGAGAAATTTAATGAATACTGCAAGCTTATTGAAAAGAGAAGTAGCAGTACAGAGTTTACTCAGCCAGAAAGATTCAGGCTTTATGAATTGGAGAAAGAGCTAAGAGAAAGCCATTAATAGGCTGTAAACCATTGAATATGGCCAATATATATAATATAATTTAAATAGGCTTATATTGCAGTATATAAGCCTATTTAATTTTATATTGGGACAAAAAAGAGGTTAGGGTATGGGTAAATTTAAAAATGAAGCAGAAAGCATTAAAGATGAAATTATAAGCATTAGAAGGAAATTACATCAAAATCCAGAAATAGGATATGAAGAGTTTAATACTTCTAAACTTATAAAAGAATTTTTGATAAAAGAGGGAATTTTTTATGAGAAATATGCAAAAACCGGAGTATGTGCATTAATAAAAGGTAATAAAAAGGATAATGGAAAAGTTATTGCAATTAGAGCTGATATTGATGCTTTGCCCCTAGAGGATAAGAAAAAATGTAGTTATGCGTCTAAGATAAAAGGAAGAATGCATGGATGTGGACATGATGGACATACTTCAATATTGTTAGGTATAGCAAAATTGATAAATAAAAATAAAGATATTTTTTCTGGAACTATAAAGTTAATATTTGAACCAGCAGAAGAAACAACTGGTGGAGCAAAAGTGATGATTGAGGAAGGAATATTAAAAAATCCTGATGTAGATATTGTATATGGACTTCATATGGAGGAAACTATTGATACAGGAACAATAATGATAAAAAGAGGTACTGTTAATGCAGCATCTAATCCATTTAAGATTGTAGTTAAGGGAAAAGGAGCTCATGGTGCTTATCCAGCAAAATCAATTGATCCAATAATTGTTAGCAGTCAAATTATAATAGCACTACAAACTATTGTGAGCAGAGAAATAAATCCAATTAATCCAGCAGTGGTTACTGTAAGTTATATTCATGGTGGTACAGCTAGCAATATAATTCCAGATGAAGTTGAAATTAAAGGTATAGTAAGAACTATGACTAAAGAAGATAGAGAATATTGTGTGAAAAGAGTTAGAGAAATTGCACAAGGTATTGCTAAGTCATTAAGAGCAGAATGTAAAATTGAAATAGAGGAATCTTATCCATGCTTGAAAAATAATGATGAGCTTGTTGAAAGACTTAAGCAAAATGCAGCAAAGGTAATTGGATTAGAAAATGTATTAGAACAAAAAAATCCTAAGATGGGAGTTGAAAGCTTTGCATACTTTGCTAATGAAGTTCCATCAGTTTTTTATTTTTTAGGTTGTAGAAATATTGAAAAAGGTATAATACATCCAGCACATAGTAGTTTATTTGATATTGATGAAGAATCATTACCTATAGGTATAGCAATTGGTTGCGAATTTATCATTGATTATTTGACAAGTTGATAAAATAATATTAATCTAATACAATGGGGAAAATAAAAAAGAGTACGGAAAATAGGAGATGATTCAAGTGAAAATAGAAATAGGAACAAATGAAGCAGGGCAGAGATTAGATAAATTTTTAAGAAAATATTTTAAAGATGTGCCATTAAGTGCTATATTTAAAGCTTTAAGAAAAGGTGATATAAGAGTTAACGGAACAAAGAAAAAGGAAAATTATGCGCTAGAATTAGGAGATGAAATAGAAGTAAGATATTTACAATCTAAAAAAGAAACTAATTCAAGCAAAGAAGTTAATTTTATAAAAGTAAATTCAGGTTCTATGAAGGTTACTTATGAAGATGAAAATATACTTGTTGTTGAAAAATGGCCAGGTGTTTTAGTACATCCAGATCAAAAAGGAGCAGAGCCTTCTTTAACTGATTACGTATTATCATACTTAAATGATAAAGGAGATTATCTTCCAGAAAAGGAGCTTACTTTTACACCAGCACCATGTAATAGATTAGATAGAAATACTTCAGGTACTGTTATTTTCGGTAAAAATTTTGAATCCTTAAGAGAAATGAATGAAATGATTAGAGAAGGAAAGGTTAAGAAGTATTATAATGCTTTAGTAACAGGAAGAATAAAGGATGGAATATATACAGGATATATTTCTAAAAATGAAAATGAAAATATATCTAAGGTTTATGATAAAGAAATGCCAAATACAAAGAAGGTTGCTATGGAAGTTAAAACTATTCAAAGCAATGGAGCTTTTTCATTCTTAGAAATAGATTTAATTACAGGAAGAAGCCATCAAATAAGAGCTCACTTAAGACATTTAGGAAATCCAATCATTGGTGATATTAAATATGGTGATAGAAAGATAAACTCATTTTTTGATAATAAATTTGGTTTAAATTATCAATTCCTTTATGCTTATAAGCTTATATTCAAAGGTGGAGAAGGAAAACTTGCTTACTTAAAGAATAAAACAGTAGCAGAAGCACTTCCTCCAATGTTTAAGAAGGTTAAGAGAGAGGTATTTAAATTCGCATTATAAAAGGGGATAATTATGGAGAAAAAATCACTAGGTAGGAGCTTTATGATATTATCTTTTGCAGGAATATTCATTAAGATATTATCAGCAGCATATGTACCATTACTGACAGCTGTAATAGGTTCAGATGCATATGCTTCTTACTCTATAAGTTATACAATATTCACATTTATATTAGCCGTAACATCATTAGGAGCTCAACCTGCTATTACAAAGGTTGTAGCAGAGTATAGAGCTGTTGGAAACTCTATTGATGCATTAAGGGCAATGAAGATATCAAGAAAATATATGAGTATTATAGGATTATTTGGAACAATTATTCTATTGTTACTTGCAAAGCCAATTGCATTAGCTAGTAATTGGAATAAGTCAACACTAGCTATAATGTTCCTTTCTCCTACAATTTTATTTTCTTGTATATTATCTGTTTATAGAGGGTATATACAAGGAATTGAAGATATGGAGACTATTGGAATATCACAAATAATTGAGCAGATAGCAAATGTAATCTTAAGTCTTGTTTTTGCAGGTATCTTAATAAATATGAGTGAAGAAATGGGTATTGCAGGAGGTACTGTAGGTACTACACTAGGAGCAATAGTTGCAATTGTATATATAATTTTTATTTATCAAAAGATGGATTATGATGAAGAAGCATACTTTAGTAATACTGTTGAGAAGAGACATAGTGAAAAGAAAATAGTAAGAAAGATATTAATGTATGCATTACCTATTACATTAGTAGCAGCACTACAAAATTCAAGCCCACTTGTAGATGCTTTAATAGTTAATAGAAGGCTTATAGCTGCAGGAATACCTAAGGATAAGGTTGATGTTACTTATGCATATCTGTCATATTTTAATACATTATTATATGTTCCATTAGCATTAGTAACTGCACTTAGTACAGCTATATTTCCTAAAATTATTTCTGCATATGCATGTAAAAATCGCAAGGAAGTTAGAAGCAATATAAACTATTCTTATAGAATAACTTTTATGATTACTATACCATCACTCGTAGGGTTATCAGTTTTAAGTAAAGAAGTATTCCAAATGCTTTTTGGTTTAAATGAAGGATATGAACTACTTATGTATGGTTCAATAGTACTAGTAGTTATGTCTATAACAACTATACAAAATACTATTTTACAAGGGGTAAATAAATTATATCTTGTTTTATCTACAGCATTTATTGGAGTTATAATGAAGTTGATATTAGATTTTATATTAGTAGCTATTCCAAATATTAATATTTTTGGGGCTGTAATTGCGAGTTTAGTATCTTATCTTGTTCCAGCTATTATTAATCATAGGAATTTAAGAAAAATATTTAAAGTAAGAGTTCCAATGATTAAGCTGTCACTAGCGCCAATTACGGCTTCAATAGCTATGGGACTTACTATAGCAGCTGTAAAGATACCTATAGCTAGATTAATCAATATTTTTGAGGGCGGAAGGCTTATGGTTAGTATAGCAACATTAGTGCTAGTATTAATTGGTGGTATTATATATTTATTGATAATGATTTTAGTTGGTGGAATAAGAAAAACAGATTTAGATTTAATTTCTCCAAAGATATATAGAATTATGCCGAGATTTTTAAGAAAAATGATGTAAGGGTAAAGAGAATAATAATAGAGATAAGATTTAATCTTATCTCTATTTTTGTGTAATTATTGAACTTTATTTTATTCCTTCTTCATATTGTTGGACCATTCTTTTAACCATTTCGCCTCCAACACTACCGCATTGTTTTGAGCTTAAATCTCCATTGTAGTCTGAAAAAGGAACTCCCATTTCAGTTGCTACTTGGTTTTTAAATTTAGCTAAACCGTTTTTTGCTTCAGGTACTAGTTTTTGTGTCATAAACGATCCTCCTCTATTAGTGAACTTTTGTCAAAGCTTTAATTTGCTTTACAATATTATTATGTGAAAAGTGTTATTAAATAACCTATAAAATAGTAACCAATAAAGGAAAAAAATAGAGATTCTTTTAAGCGTCTTCTAAGCCAAAAGTGCTTAGATAAGCAAAAATTATAAATATTCCAGCAACTGTAATCAAAACTTTTGTTAAAGATGAATATGATTGTATGATATTAAGTATTAGTCTAAAAATTAAAAATATTAAAATTCCTAAAAGAGAAAAAATTAATATATTCATTTTAGATAAGTTTAAATCTATATGTTTTTTTATCTCAATAATGTTTATGCTAAAGCTTAATATAGAGGAAAAGAATATTGTGATTGCATAAGAAAATATATTGATATTAGGAATGCTTGTTAAGCAAAAAAGCATTACTAATTCAAATGAAGAGGTTATAATTGAATTTCTTAATATTATACCTTGTTTATTTAAGCCGTTAAGAATACCAAACATAGTATTAGCAGGAAATAAAATTGGTGCAGCAATTGAACAAGCTTTAATGTAAAGGCCTAAGTCAAGACGATTATAAAATAAAATTCCTAAATCATTAGGGATAAGCTGACAAATTATCATTGTAGCAATTCCTAATAGAAAGGCTATCTTTAAAACTTTTCTAATTCTAATAGATGCGTTATAATATTCCCCCCTACTTAGACTTTCAGATAAATCAGGTACAAGAAGCATATTTATTGAATTTACAACCACAATAGGAAAAGTAACAATTGTTAATGACATTCCTACAAATCTACCTATCATTGATAATGCTATAGAATATTCAAAGCCAGCAGCAACAAGACGTCTAGGAATTACTAAGGTTGAAATAGTTGAGAAAATACTTGTTAAAAATCCATTTATACATAAGGGAATGGAAATTACAAAAACATTAAATAATAATTGACCACTACTTTCTGTAGATTCATTTGAAATGGGTATAGATTTAATTACGTGTCTATAATAAACATAAAGTAATATAAGACTTTGTAATTCGCCAATAGCTAAGGAAACAAAAGCTAGAGTAACTAAAGATGATAAAGTTTTTGCCTTAAACATATACACTAATAAAGAAATAGTTATAATTCTCATAGCTTTTTCCAAAATATCTATAATGGCAGGTGCAGTTATCTTAGAGGTTCCATAGAAATAACCTTTTAAGATATTAGAGAGAGAGATAAAAACCATAGCTGGACATGTTACCCTAATGGCATTAAGTGTTCTAAGGTCTTTAACTCCATATCTACTTATGTATGGTGCAAGAAAAAACACAAATATACCAATGAATAGAGACCATATTATATTAAATATAGCAACTGAATTAATTGTTTTATAAAGATTACTTATTTCTCCTTTAGATGTATATATTGCTGAAAGTTTTGAGATAGCAGCTATAATTCCAGCAGTCATAAGACATATAAATAAATTATATATAGGCATTATTATTCCATAAAGCCCTATTCCTTCAGCTCCAATTATCTTAGAAAGATAAATGGAAAAAATAAATCCAAGAAGTCCTGTAGTTATATTTGAAGCAGTTAAAAAGAAAGAATTTTTAAAAAAATTATCTTTTTCCACATTATCACTCCTTTGAGTAAAGATAAACATAGCAAAAATAATGATGAAAACATTCTCTAATTAAGTAATGCTTACGTAACTAATAATATTTATTCTAAAACTATATGAAATATGAATATGATAAATTTAAAAAAAGTTCTCTAAATATGTAAAATAGATATATTTTTTGTATAAAATAGTGTAAAATATA
>JAKSUK010000091.1 GCA_024409095.1 Clostridium sp. | reverse complement strand
ATTTTTATTCACCTAGCTCCCTCCTTATTAAAGTTTAATATCATCACATTCTTTTGCATTTTTAAACTTATTTACTATATCTTCATTTATAGCATCAAACCTTCCAGTTCTATATTTATTTAAAACCTTCATGGATTCATTTGGATATGTTGATAATATTTTTAAATATTCTATACTTTCTTCATATAATTCTGATTTATTAACAAATTCATTTATTATATTATTTATATCATAGTTTCTTTTTTTTCTTTTAATCTTTTTTATATATTTATAACAATCACTTTCTAATAAATTGTATACAATATATTTATTACTAGTTATATATATTATTTCATTCTTGTCTCTTTTTAAGTTGCTTTCATCAACTCGTCCCAAGCATATTTCATATCTTCTCATACTTCTTTTAATTATTGAAAAATATATTTCTAAATCTAATAAGTTAAGAGTTTTTTCAGCCCTTTTTATAATATTTTTACCTTCATCTATTAAGTAATCCTTACTATAGCTTGTATCTTTATTATTTTCAATTTTACTTATATAACTTTTATTCTTTTTTATATCAACCTTATATCCTTCAAATTCTCTACCAATTACACTTTGAATCCTAGGTATAATAACTTCCCTACCATTTAAAAGCCTATTATGTGTATCAGATATTAACTCAATCTGCTCACTAATACTTACTTCATCATTATCCTTAAATTTTTCATTACTTATAATAATATTCCTACTGCTTAAATATTCGTAAATATCCACAAAATAATCCTCCTATTTAAAGTATTCATCTAAAAATACTTCTCGGTATTCAACATCATCTAAATATTTATTTATTTTATTTATAAATACCTCTTGATTCCAAGGTTGTTGCTCCCAATAATATTGAAGACCTATCTGCCAAAAGCTTTGAGGAAACATAATAAAATACTTCATAATCTTAAGTTCTTCATCAGTTACTTCTAATATCTCTTTATAGCTATTAATAATTAAATTTGCAGTTTTATCATTCCATTTTCCATCTTTCATGGCTCTTATAAGCAAAGATGATAAATCGTGTATATGTGTATCTAATATGCAATAATCAAAATCTATTACATTTATCTGTTGGTTTTTATCAATTAAAATATTATGATGTGCAAAATCATGATGACAAAATCCTCGTTTCTTTACTTCTATATCCATAAGTTCAAAATATCTATTTTCCTTAAGACCTTTTACAGATCTTTGTCCTCTCTCAATTTCACTATCTATATGCTCTAAATAAATTTTATCAAAATCACTTTTGTAGGCTTTTTGATATATTCTTTTCCTAAAGTCTAATATTTCACTACATCTTGTATTAAAAACATTAATCCATGAATACCACCCAATTCTTGGGCTCATTTCTTTATTTAAATTAAATCCTTTGCTACACTCATGTAACTCTGCAAGTTTTCTAGATATAGCTTGAAGCTCAATAGAATTATTAAAATTACTCACTCTAGAAGGTATCCACTTTGTTATATAGGCATAATTTTCTTCTATTTTTATATACTTATTGCCTTCTTTATTAGGTATTATTTCTGGAGTAATTTTAAAGTTTCTTTTTTGTAAATGCTCAATTGCACTTATAATAAATTTAAAATGAGGAAAATTGTATTTTATATCCTTTATACAATATTCTCCCTCATCAGCTTTAACATTATATGAATTTTTAACCTTTGATATTGACTTAATATTAATTCTATAGTTCTCTTCAACTATATCTTTTATTTCACTTATATCCATTAATTACTCCTAAACATTCTCTTATCTGTATTATATGAATATGTATATTTTATTGTGTTTCTATCACATTAATTTAAAATAATAATATTTTATTGTATAATGTTTTTTTAGGAGGCGCTTATTTTTGAACTTTTCTATTGATGCTCGTGGTATTAATTTATATAAAGGCTCTGGAATAGGTACTTATATCAAGAATTTAACATTGGAACTTCTTAATATAGATAAAAAAAATAACTATACAATATTTTGGGCTGGTGATAATTTTCAAAAATATAAAAAAGAAAACTCAAAAGTCATATTAACTTCTAAAAAACATAACTTATTTTTTGAAAATTATTACTATCCTACTATATTGCAAGACTATCATATTGATTTACATCACATTCCTCAAAATGGTATGGGCTTATCAAATAGCTATAATACTGCTTCTATCGTCACTATTCACGATTTAATTCCTTATATTATGCCTGAAACTGTTGGAAAGGGATATTTAGAAAGATTCCTTACTGATATGCCTTTTATAATAAAAAACTGTAAAGGAATATTAACTGTATCTAATTATTCAAAAAAAGATATACTAAGGTTTTTTCCTAGTTTCCCTGAAGATAAAATATATGTTACACCATTAGCTGCTAATACTTCATATATACCTCTTGATAAAAATAAGTGTAAACTTTATATTAATAAAAAATATAAAATCAGCACTCCTTTCATTTTATATTTAGGTGGATTTAGTAAACGTAAAAATGTTTATGAACTTATTTTATCTTTTAAAAATATACTATCTTCATTAAATAAAAATTACTTCCTTGTAATATGTGGCTCTCTTAAAGATGAAGGGCTTAAGCTTAAAGAACTTACTAAAGAACTTTTTATAGATGATAAAGTAATTTTTACAGGTTTTGTACCAGATGATGATTTGCCATATTTTCTTAATGCTTCCAACCTCTTTGTATATCCATCATCTTATGAAGGTTTTGGTTTACCTATATTAGAAGCAATGAGCTGTAAAACTCCTGTTATTAGTTCTAATACTAGTTCTATTCCTGAAGTAGCAAATGACTGCGCTCTTCTTATCAATCCATATGATAAATCTTCTTTAAGTGAAGCAATGTTAAAAATGATAAATTCACCAAGCCTTCTTGATGAATATAGTGAAAAAGGTTATAAAAATAGTCTAAAGTTTAACTGGAGTAATACTGCTAAACTTACACTTACAGCTTATGAAAATATAATAAATTCAATTTCATAAAAAATAAGAAAGGCTTAGTCATTATAATAACTAAGCCTTTCTTATCAACTTTAATATTAACTAGCTGTTAATTCCACATTTATATTTTTATTTTCACCATTTCTTATTATTTCAAGAGACATACTATCCCCTTCTTCTTTAGCATTCTTTATTTCTTTAAAGTCATCAAATGTTGTTATTCTATTTCCATCAGCTTTAACAATTATATCTCCAGCCTTTAAACCTGCTTTTTCTGCTGAAGAGAATTCTGTTACTTCAACTACATATAATCCTTGCTCCATATTTAACTGTTTAGCTAATGTTTCATCTATAGTTCTTACTGAAATACCTAAATTTAATATTGGTTTTGATAATGATTCTATCTTATCTTTTATATCATTTATTGGAATTGAGAATCCAATACCTTCTACAGCTTCACCACTAATTTTACTTGAATTTATTCCAACTACTTCACCTTTAGTATTTACTAATGGACCACCAC
Source organism: Clostridium sp. (assembly GCA_024409095.1). Lineage (GTDB taxonomy): Bacteria > Bacillota > Clostridia > Clostridiales > Clostridiaceae > Clostridium. The sequence goes on along the minus strand of JAKSUK010000091.1, from coordinate 3,005 downwards.
TATTACCAGCATTTATTGCTGCATCTGTTTGAATTAAGTTCATTGTTACACCTGACTCAATAGAAACATTTCTGCTAGTAGCACTTATTATTCCCTTAGTAACTGTGCTTGATAACTCTGTTGATAGTGGAGTACCTATTGCTATTACTTCTTCGCCCGGCTGTAATGCATCTGAGTCACCAAGTTCTACTGTTGCTGGTATCTCAACATTTTCATCAATTATCTTAATCATTGCTACATCTTGATTTTCATCATAGTTAACAACATGTGCTGTAGTTGTTACATCATTACTTAATGTAACTGATATTTCTTGTGCACCTTCAATAACATGGTAGTTTGTAAGTATATATCCTTCTTCATTTATTATAAATCCTGAACCAATTCCTTCAACTTCTCTTGTTTGCATAAAATATCCTTGAGTTGTTGATTTAGTTGAAACTACAACAGCTGCTGGTGCAACTTTATTATATGCTTCCGTAGCATTTAAAGCTTCACTGTTTGTATCAAATGTTGCTGGATTTATATTGATTGTCTTTGTTGCACCTAGCTTATCTTTTAATGCAAGATATGTTACTCCACCACCTACAAAACCACTACATAATGAACAAGCAATAACTCCTGCTATTGCTCTATTAAAACCGCTTTTCTTTTTATGTTTAATATGTGATTCTTGAAAATTATACGTATTATTATTATTGTTATTATCTCCACTACTACTATATGCTACATCATAAATATTCTTATCATCCATACTAACTCTCCCTTTCCGTTAACTATTCTATACTTATAATATAACCACCTTATGTGTCAAATATATGGCAAATTGGCTTTAAATCCATAATTCATACTAATATTATAGGAAATTTTTTTCATTATTAACTATAAAAAAATAGAAAATTATTTAATAATTTTCTATTTTCTAAGTTCATTACACTGCTTTATAACACTTCTTACTCCAGCAAGTATATCAATAGAGCTGTTTAATGCTAATATAGAAGAATCAGTATTACTTACAATAGATGTCGTTAAACCTTCATCTCCTAAGCTCTTTAATCTATCATCTTCATTTTTAGTTATTAAGTAATACGGCTTTTCTTTAAATATTCCATCTTGTTGCATATCTAAATTATAATTTGATAGATTACTTAGTTCATTACTTACTGCTGTTGTATAGTTTGCTTTAGTTCTATGTGTTGAAAATTCCTCCAAGGCATTTTCATCCAAATTATCCTCTATATCATGCATATTAATATCTATATTTAATTTATCTAAAAGCATTGTAAATCCAATATATGAACCTAATTGTTCTATTTTTCTTCTTATCCTTAAAGCTATATTTTTTAAACTATTGCCTGAGTTCTTAATATCTTCTTCAACTAATGGATTAACTAAAACAATTCCTGCAACTGAATCTGGAAATTGCTTTGCAAAGCTAGTTAATACTAATGATCCATATTCTTCTCCAACTAAAATATATGGTTCTGAAGCTCCTGATTTCCTTAATAATATCTTTAAATCTCTAGCCTGCTCTTCAATTGTTCTAAGTGAACCTGATGCACTAAAACCATATCCCCTTCTATTATATGAAAAAGTTGCTACATTATCACTTTGCTCAAGCTCATTTGCAATTGAGCTCCAAAGCTCTAAGTTTCCTCCAATCGCTCCATCAAACACTACAGTGTAATTTCCACTTCCACTTAATCTAAAATCCATTCTCTTATCATCAACTGTAGTATATTCAACTCTTTCTATTAAAGTTTCTCTTGCTATAAAGTTCATAATTTGCTGCACAATAAAGCCTACTATTATTATACCTATTAAAACTTTAGCTACATTCTTTAATTTTTCCTTGGTAGTTCTTTGCCTCTTCATATTAACTCTTCTTACTCCATTTGAATGTGGCAATAAGTTCATTTTCTCAATCTCCTTTTAAATTATTATTATAGCTTTAAGTTAGGCTTTGCATTTAAGTTTAAATCACTTATCTTACCATTTACTAAATTAAAGTATGCTGCACTTCCAATCATTGCTGCATTATCTGTGCATAGTATTGGTTCTGGGAATAATACTTCTATTCCTTTCTTAGATGCTACATTTGTTATAGTTTCTCTTAATGCTGAATTAGAAGCAACTCCTCCAGCAATAGCTATTTTCTTAACATTTCTACTTTTACATGTTTCCATTACATTGTCCTTTAACACTTCTATTACAGCCTTTTGGAAAGAAGCTGCAACATCAGCCTTATTCACTTCAACATTTTGCATCTTTGCTTTATTTAAATAATTTAATACTGCTGATTTAACACCACTAAATGAAAAGTCTAAAGATTTATCATGAAAATTAGCTTTTGGGAAAACAATAGCATTTGGATTTCCTTCTCTAGCTAACTTATCTATCTTTGGTCCACCTGGATATCCAAGACCTAAAGCTCTTGCAACTTTATCATATGCTTCTCCTGCTGCATCATCTCTTGTTTGCCCTATTACTTCATATACACCATAATCTTTAACATGTACTATAAAAGTATGACCTCCTGAAACTACTAATGAAACAAATGGTGGCTTTAAATCCTTATGTTGTATATAATTTGCACATATATGTCCTTCTATATGATTAACTCCTATTAATGGTTTTTTAGTTGAAAATGCTAATCCTTTAGCAAATTGTAGCCCTACTAATACTGCACCTACTAATCCTGGTCCATAGGTAACCCCTATAGCATCAATATCATCTAATGTTACTTTAGCTTCTTCTAGTGCTTCATTAACTACACCACTAATAACTTCAATATGCATTCTTGAAGCTACTTCAGGAACTACTCCACCAAATTTTTTATGTGTATCTATTTGAGATGCTATTATATTTGATAAAACTTCTCTTCCATTAACAACAACTGATGCTGAAGTTTCATCACAACTTGATTCTATAGCTAATATATATTTCTTTTCCATATCTATCTATACCTCTTCTTATTACTGTTTATATCTAAGCAGTATTATATCTTA
>JAKSUK010000090.1 GCA_024409095.1 Clostridium sp. | reverse complement strand
AAGTGGAGGAATAACAATGACGAGATTCAACAAAATCAAACCAAGAAATTGGAAGAATTGAAGTCTGGTTGCAAAGGTCTTTTGTAACATCCCAACACACAGGCAACAACGAAACCCATCTTCCATTCTAATTTATTAAGGACGATAGTTAAACACAAAATTATTTTATTACCTAATCTTATAATAACACTACCCTACTCAATTTGGGTAGCGTTTTTGTGGTTATCCCCCCTAATGTTTGTATTTTTTTTAGAGAGTTATTATCCCTTAATTCATTCAGCAACTCTATATAATAAGGTATAATTACAAATTTGGACAGATGTTATTGTTTATTATTCAGTAATATAATATTATAATAATAGTTATAAATAATAATTATTATACAAAAATTAAGCAAGCACTAAACTTATTATTACCAACAAAATAAGATTAGAATTACTCTCCCAAAATCTAATTTACTAATACCCTACACACAAATTTAACCACATTACAAAGACAGAAAACAGAAAAGAAAATTTATATTTATCAATTCTTTTTTGCTAAATAATGTAATAAAACTCTCTAAATAGCCATATTTTTACGAGATTAAATTAGATTTTAGTTTGTCATTCAATTTAATTAACTATCTTTGCATCAGTTTTATAAGATTGTAAGAATCTAATTTTATAAACGGCTAATATATTAACAATATAAGAAACTAAGATATTTTCTATATGACTAAGATTATCACATTTGCAAACCACAAAGGAGGAGTTGGTAAGACAACCTCTGCAGTAAACGTAGGAGCTGGTTTCGCAAAGAAAGGTAAAAAAGTTCTACTTATTGACCTCGATGCACAGGCCAATCTTACTGCATCTCTCTCCCCTATCAACTATGATGATACTGACGAGAGAACAGTGTATGAAGCAATGCTTGAACGCAAGAATTTACCAATTTACAATGTTAGCGAAAACCTTGACTTAGTTCCTGCTTCATTGATGCTTTCTAACGCCGATATGCAGCTTATTAACGCAATAAGTAGGGAAACTATCCTTAAGGATCTTATAGCTCCTATAAAGGACAAATATGAGTACATTATGATTGACTGCCCTCCTTCACTTGGAATCATGACTATGAACGCCTTTGTGGCTTCAACAGATATTATCATTCCATTGACTATGGAGACTCTTCCAGTTAAGGGTTTAATCATGATGCAGAACTTCCTTGACACTATTAAGAAAACAGTCAACCCTACCCTCAACTTAATGGGTATTCTCATTACAAACTACGAAGGTAGAAAGATTAATAAAGCATACGAGTCAAGTGTAAACCAACAGTATGGAAAACTTGTTTTCAGAACTAAGATTCGCAAGAACATCACTGTTACAGAAGCACCTGCAACTCACCTTAGTCTATTTGACTACGATCCAACATGCAATGCTTCTTTAGATTATAATATGCTAATTGCCGAAATGTCAGCATTATAATATTATAATTATATAATAAACTAAGTAAATAAGATTTATTATGGCTAAGAAAGATTATAGTGCTTTAGTTGCTAACGTCATGCAACCAAGTACTCCAAATAACGTTGTTCCTACTCAAACTCCCACTGTTGAAAATGATATAGAGAAGGAAGCTGAAGTTGAAGTTAGAACAATAAAAACTGAAAAAACTCAGTCTAAGAAAGATAAGGTTTTCTCAGCAATAATTGACGAGGAACTACTAGAGAAGATGAGATACATCGCTAAAAATAACAATCTATCTTTTAAGGCGGTTATTGAAGCTTCTTTCAAAAAGAGTATTACTTCATTTGAGGAGAAGAACGGAACGATTATTATCCATAAGAAAGAATGGAGTAGTGCAGAAGATTTATTCTAGCAAATAAGCCAAATAACTTGAAAATAAAAATTAGTCTGGCTAATCTCACTAATTGAACATAATACCACCTCAAAAGGGTGGTATTATTGTTTTACTAAAATTTATAAGGGAATAATATTTTAATATTCAAATTATGTAATATTATAAGCTTGTAAGAAGTATTATATATAAGAACATAATAAGGTTAATATATAATAACAATTATAAACAGATTGGCATAATTTTATAAGAATATAATATTATAAGAAACTATGAATACTAAGAAGTAAGATTATAAGAAAAATTATAACTAATAATATAACAATAATTATTCATAATATTGTAAGCAATATTATAACAATAACTTCAAGAATTTAATATTATAGTTAAATAATAGTATAAGTAATATTATAAATAAGCACCTAATAATTCTTATTAATAATATTTCTTACGAATAAGAACACAGAATAATAATAACTATAATGCACAACAAAGTGTCACATTATCCAGATGGGTATTCATACTAAGACAGGGATATATAAAGACTAAGTCAAATTAAGCCATTACAAGCCCTAAAACAAATTTGATATACAAAGATACCAGTTACTCGATTAAGAGCCGTAAATGGGCCTAAAAAATACGAAAAAGAACTGAAAGAAGTTGATTTGAATTCATCATAAACATCAACTCAAGAAAACTAGTAATTCATTACCAAAAAAAAATATATTGTCATAAACTAATAGGGTAGTGTAAATACAAAGACTATTCAAGAAGGTAAAAGCCTATTCTAAAATCAATAAATGTTATATAAGAATTATTATATACTTGTGTTTTAGGTATATAAGTATATAATATTATAATATAATAATAAAATAAGTTAGATTATATATAATAAATATTATAAATAAAGGGAGACTAATAGCCTCCCTTTATAGTTATCAATAATCTATATAAATAAATTCATTACTGAGCTTGTGCTACCTGTATAAAATCATTATCTTCCTTTCCTCTGAAAGAATGTTGGGTAAAGAGAACACGCTCTCCTGACTCCTTTAACCTATCAAAAATTCTTTCTCCGTAATAATCTTTCATCATTTTAGCAGTAAGGTTTGTCGTAATAATAGTTATCAAACCTTTCTCTTGCCTAACTCTAAGAACATCATGAATTGGTGTAAGAATAGTACCAAAGTGATTGTAACGGCTAGGCTCAACTCCTAAATCATCAATAAAGAGAACAGGCAACGAGGAAATCTTATCCTTATCAACTTTATTATATACTAAATCCTCAAATAAGGAGCAAGCATCATATTCGCATACCACTAAGTTATTCTCAGTAACATCACCATAGAAATTTTTATGCTTAAAATTGTTGGCTCTTATGACCTGAAGAATAGACCTAGCACTAGAAGTTTTTCCATTACCATAAGTACCTTGCAAGATAAGAAATGGTTTTTGCTGGTTGAAAAGCCATTCACTAATTCTCAAACTATTAACTTTAGTCTCATCTGTAAGTTCAAAATTATGATTAGAATTACGAATATTAGCCACTAAAGTTTGCTTAAAACATCTCTCAATATTAGAAGCATTAAGGCGAGAATCCCACACTAACCTCCTAGATTTAACATCATACACGTTGAGTATAGTATTGGACTGCTTATAAGCCTCAAGCGTAGCTATTTGACCATTTGTAAGCTTTCCTCCACTTCTCAAAATATTCTGTAAGTTCTTTATCTCGTCAATAAGTTCTTGTGTCTCAAAATCTTTACCACTCATAATAGTCTTCCAAATTAGCGTTTTCGATTTTTCTTCTTTTAATATTAGAACCTGGAGCAACAGACATAGGCGCACAGAATACACCAGCATTATCATTGTTTAATACCTCAATAATAGACTTGGCATTCATGAGGTGCTTCTTTAATTTTTCTACTGAATCATCATTACCCCAAGAATTATTAAGGTCATCATTTTTAACAATTCTATCAAGTACCTTCTCTATCATCTTTACGTCAACATTATGATATACAGCTATTTCCTGCATATACTTAACATCAGACTTGATGATTAGAATAGCCTCCAGACATTTTTCTCTGCTAGAAAGTTTGCTAGTTACAAACTCAGGAGTAACATCAGAAGACTCAATAACCGGGACATCTTCAGCTTTCTGCTTCTGCTTTGATTTGCGTGACTGAGCAACCTGAATCATATTGTCAAGACACTCAATCAAATAGGCTTCAGGATTAGCAATCTCTGTACTACTAGTCGTCATCTTTGTCGAAATATCGACCAACTTTAAAGTCAATTCACTTTCACCAATAGACGATTCCAAATAGAACAACTTACTATCAAGTTCAACAGAAATAACAGTAATCTTGAAAAGACTCTGCACAAGTACTTGAATCTTGATACTTGCTCTCGCAGGAAATTCACTCGAAGACTGAGCATTAAAAGTATTTGTACTGACATTATCAGCAGAATCCAAACTCATTATTGGCTGCTTATAAATAACATCAAACTTGAGTCTGTCAAATCTCCTTCCTTCCTTAATAATTTCATACTCAAAATAAAACGGACATTCAACAAGTTCCTTCATCTCATTCTGCGCTGTCTTTATCACATTAGAGATGAACAAGCTCGGAGTATATTGTTCAAGGCAAAACATTTCTTTTAGGTTTTCAATTTTATAGGTTATAGTAACTTTATTGCCCACAAGTAACTCATAAATACGCATAGTATAAACACTGTCAAACTTATAAGCTAGGTGTGTATCAATAATTTTGTAGGTCTGAACATTCTGGAAAGCCTCCCAAAATGAGGGTGTTAATTCCACCTGTGCAATACCTTTGGTTTCGCTGGCAGAAACCTTTTGAAAGATAAAAATTTTAGAGAAATCCCAATCTGAGTTCTTCGGCAAACCGAATGCCTTACCTCCCAAACTCTCAAGACTTTGACAAATAAACTCATAGTTTTTAGAATTACTTTTCAATAAGTCCTTTATAGGGAAGGATATTTGAGGATACTTCTCTCCAAATTTTTGCTGTATTTCAAAGGAACACTTCTTACCTAAATTCTCTTTATTCAAGTATTTCTGTGCCAGTTCGACAACTTTAAGGAATATATTTTTTTCAGTCTTGTTAAATTTGTATTTTATTTTTGTCAACTGCCAAGACTGATATACTTTTTTACTTTCCTGCAGTTGTAAGTCATTGTCAAAATCGTTCATTTAAAATGTTATTTTACATTATCATGATGCAAAGATAGTTAAAAAGTACCAACTAACTAACATTTCTTTAAAAAAAGTACCATATAACTTACTTTTTCTTAAAATTACTTTTTTCTAAGACTATATTTTGGGATTTTACTCCTTTTCTCAAAAAGAAAATACATTTTATTTAAAATAGTACCTTTTAAACGAAAGAAGTACCAAATTTCTTATAGTTTGTCCCCTAAAAGTACCAAGGAACTTACCTTTAAGATAAATAGTACCAAATATCTTATAGTTAAAGGGTATTTAAAGCACTTTTTACACCTTAAAAGATAAGTAGAATGGTACTTTTTTTGATATTTAATAAGAAAATCGTTTGTGTTTTGCCCCAAAAAGGGAAAAAAGTACCAAATATCTTATAATTCGAGCCTGAAGTACCAAAATTCTTATAGTTAGATATACTAAGTACCGAAAACTTATAGTTAAGTACCAAATATCTTATAGTTAAGTACCGAAAACTTATAGTTAGGTACCAAAATACTTATGGAAAAGTACCAAATAACTTATAGTTAGATAAAAAAGTAGTTGATTAACTTATTGAAATATAGTTATTTATGCGCAACTTTGGGATAACCGATATATAATTAATAGAAATAATAATAAAAAGAGAATAACATCAACATAAATTAATATTGATGTTTTTGATGATGTTGCTTACCCAATAAAAAATAAAAAAGTAGTAAAAAAAGGGTAGGGTAGCGCGTGTTTAATACTCATGTAATACATACTATGTATGTATTATATAGAATATCAGAATTTAACATTCAAAGTATATTAAATACTGAATTAAAGAATATTAAACATTAACATAACCTTTTAATGGCTTCTTTATTTTTCAGTTTAGGAAGCTTTAGTGCGATTTTGTGAAGTTTTAAAAATTTTTCATGAGAAAAGAGTATTACTCAAGTCCTATCCTGCATTGTATCTTCTGCATCAGGGACAAGAGTTACCTGTGCAGGTTTGATTTTGTTTACTAATTCAATGAACTTAGGAACGTAGTGTACTACAACAGTTGTTCAATTCTATTGATATGGCCGTAGTAGGTCATTTCACAGGAAAGGAATAAAGGATGCAGTAGCAATTACGGTTCTAGTAACGATATTAAGTGGTATATTGTTATTGTTCTTGGGTATATGAGGGAAAAATTACGAATATCTTGCTAGTTATAATGTTTATATCTACTTTTGCTTAACTAAGGTTATAATAGAGGAATAAAGTTAACCACATGACAATAAATGTATATCAGCGGTATTTCGAGGCGAATCTAGAGTTCAAGGGTTCGAAGCGTCATGGTGCATCGGTGATGCTTATTTCTGAGTCGGAAGCAGGCAATATTAAATATACTGCGGCTGTAACCTTTATGCCGTACGAGAATGCTCAGGATTTCCGTGTGCCTTACGATGCCTATTT
>JAKSUK010000009.1 GCA_024409095.1 Clostridium sp. | reverse complement strand
TTATAGTTAATCTAAAACGGTAAAAGATTAATAGTATATAGTGGACTGTTTAAAAATTTACATTCCTTATAGTTCATCTAAAACGCATATAGTGGTGTGGCTATAGATACGACTACTTACACATTTACATTCCTTATAGTTAATCTAAAACGTTTAGGACACCTACTTTGCATTTTTAACACCCCTCTATTTACATTCCTTATAGTTAATCTAAAACCGTATTGTTGCAATACCTTGCAGAACATATCTTATGATTTACATTCCTTATAGTTAATCTAAAACATATCGGACTATTTTCACTTGTTGATTTATAGATTAATTTACATTCCTTATAGTTAATCTAAAACGCATTTTTAAGCCTTATTTATAGCCTTATTTTTGCAAATTTACATTCCTTATAGTTAATCTAAAACCAAAAGTTATACAACAATAAAGAATCTGAATCTAAAATTTACATTCCTTATAGTTAATCTAAAACTTTTTCCTTAGCATATGTTGTAATAAACGTAGCGATATTTACATTCCTTATAGTTAATCTAAAACTATGGTATTGATCTTCAAGAAGTCGAATATATGCATATTTACATTCCTTATAGTTAATCTAAAACCTTATTCATTCTAGCTATCGCTGCGATATCTATGACATTTACATTCCTTATAGTTAATCTAAAACTGTGGCTGAGGTAACTGCTCCATATGGCGATAAAATATTTACATTCATTATAGTTAATCTAAAACTCTAAAAATGAAAGAACAGAAGAGCATACAGAAACAAATTTACATTCCTTATAGTTAATCTAAAACAAAATCTACAAGATGAGTATGCTACTAATACTATTTCATTTACATTCCTTATAGTTAATCTAAAACATACAAGATCTATTACATTAATATCTACGTGTGTACAATTTACATTCCTTATAGTTAATCTAAAACTCTGGATGCTGATGTAATTGCTTCAATGAAGTCCAAATTTACATTCCTTATAGTTAATCTAAAACTAGCAACAAAGCTTATTCTGATACAGCATTAAAGGCAATTTACATTCCTTATAGTTAATCTAAAACTAGGTTGAATAAGGGTCCTAATAAAATGACAGTTACATTTACATTCCTTATAGTTAATCTAAAACAAATTCTGGAGTAGATATAATATTATCTTTAGTTAAATTTACATTCCTTATAGTTAATCTAAAACGAAAAAACTTTAGATATAAATGCCCCTCAAAATTCAATTTACATTCCTTATAGTTAATCTAAAACAACTACCAAAAGAAGAAGATAAACTATTATTCTTTAATTTACATTCCTTATAGTTAATCTAAAACTCAAATGTATCTACATCAAATTTGTGTGCCTTTATGATTTACATTCCTTATAGTTAATCTAAAACCCAAAATATATTTAATACTTTTTCTAGATAAATAGCCACTTGTACCTATTTCTTTCCATTATATATTAATTGAATTTGCAGTACATCGTCAATACTATATTTATACATTTATAAAAAATCTCTCTTAATGTAGATATATAGCCATTTAACAGCATATATAGTAAAAATCGATTTACTGCATTAATTATTATTGTTAGAAAGCTTTTTATTCATAGCATAATAATTATCTTTCCTTATTACACTTTTTTATATTATCTTATAAAGCCTATTATCTTCCTTAAAGTATATGTCTTCATAACTTTTTTCTACAGTTATCTTTCCATTAGATACTTCTGTCATTTCTTTTTCAATAATTTCACTTTGAGAAACTTCTGCTAGTATATGAACAATTACTTTATCAGTATATTCAGTATCTTCTATATGCCAATTGTTTTGCCCACATACATATTGAACCTTACCTATCATATCGTAATCTAAATGTAATGCTACATCTACGCCTTGCACTTTTTCAACTACTCCCCCAGCTTTTAATGCTATAGAAGCACCTTTAGTATAGGCTCTAGTAAGTCCTCCTGTACCTAAAAGCACTCCCCCAAAGTATCTTGTTACTACTACAGCACAATCAGTTATGTCGCTTTTTTTCATAACTTCTAATATAGGTATTCCAGCAGTTCCTTGTGGCTCTCCATCATCACTATATCTTTGTATACCCATATTTTCACCAATAACATATGCCCAACAGTTATGACGTGCTTGCTTATGCATTGATTTTATTTCATTAACAAAGGATTTTGCCTCTTCTTCATTTTCTACTCTCTTTGCATATCCTATAAATTCAGACTTCTTTTCAATAAATCTATCTTCTCCATAATCACGTATAGTTATATACGACATTTTCCCAGCTCCTCTTTTATAATATTTATTCCTCTTCTTATATCTTCACCTTTTACCTGTGAATATCTTACTCTAAAAGTATAGTGTCCTTCTTGACTACCAGTGTAAAATATACTTCCTGGTGTAATATATAGTTTCCTTTTTTTAAGTCTATAAAATAATTCTTCACTATCAATTTCTTTATTTTTTAACTTACTATAAAAGGTAAGTCCTCCTTTTGGATCAATAAATGAAACATATTCCTTTAGTTCTTCTTCTAAAAGCTTTTTCATTAAATCATATCTTATTTTATATTCATTTTTCAAAAATGAAATATATCCTTTCCAATATCCTTCTTTTATATACATTTCTAAAGAACGTTGCATTAATGTTGATGTTGCTATATCGGTATTTACCTTAGAACTCATCATGACATCTCTAAAAGCTTTAGGATTTATGATATATCCAAGTCTTATTCCTGGTAAGAATACTTTTGAAAAACTCTTTATATAAACTACCCTATCATAAATATCTAGCTTTTTAAAAGGCTCATGTTTAAGGTTATTATCATATATAAGTTCTGATAAGTAATCATCTTCAATTATATAAAAATCATATATTTTAGCAAGTTCTAAAATTTTTATCTTCTTTTCTCTGCTATAGCTTATTCCTGTAGGATTGTGGAAATAACTCATAGTATAAAAAAACTTTATCTTATGCTTTTTAAGTATTTTTTCAAACTGCTCAATATTTATTCCATCTTCTTCTATTGGAATTTCAAAAATATTAGCCCTTCTCCATTTAAATACTGATAATGCACCAATATATGTAGGTTTTTCTACAATAACATTATCATTTATGTTAAGCATTGCCTTTGATGCAATATCTATTCCTTGTTGTGCTCCTGAAACAATAAGTAAATCATCTATATCACGCTTACCTTTCCAAAATGCTTCATTTATTGTTTGCCTAAGCTTCATATATCCTAACGATTCTTGATGTATTAGTGCCTCTGCACCATCTCTATCAAGAACTTTATTTATAACTTCCTTAAATTCATCAATTGGGAAAATTACTTCTCTGTTACTTTCTCCAGTAAAATCTATTATATCTTCATCTTTAGAGCTTATCATAGCTTTTATTTCTTTTGAATATTCTCTTTTAAATGGAGCTATAACATCACGCTTTTTAACATACGTACCAGAACCAACCTTTTGAACTGCATATCCATCATTAACTAATCTCTTATAACAGCTCACTATTGTATCATTATTAACTCCTAAAAATTTAGCAAGAGCCCTAATCGTTGGAAGCTTTTCTCCGCCTTCTATACATTTATCATTAACCAGTTTTTTAATATTATTTGCAATTTGAATATACTTAGGTTCATATTCATTAAACTCTATTAAAAACTTCTCCATTTATAATCTCCCTTTTATCAATTGTTACATTATAAAAAAGAAGAAGCTTTATGCTTCCTCTCTTTACTACTAGTTTATCACTTTAATAACAAATTCTACACTCTTATTATAACTTTCATCATCTACTTCAACAATCATGAAAGTACCATTTTCTCTATAATCCTCTTCAAAAACTCTTCCATTTCTATGAAGGAATGAAACCATATCACTTCTATCATATGGAATAAGATATTCACATTTCTTCATTGTATATGGAAGGTTTTCTTCTATCTCATCTAATAATTCTTCTAGATTAATTCCTTCCTTAGCAGAAATTTCAATAGTATCGTAATGCTTTGTAGCTTCCTTTATTTCTTCTAAAAGTTCTTTGTCTGCTTTATCAATCTTATTTAAAACAAGTATTGTCTTCTTATCTAAAGCACTTAACTCATCTAATACTTCTTCAACAGCCTTTATTTGTTCTAAAGCAGTTTCACTTGAAGCATCAACAACATGACATAAAAGGTCTGCATATATTACTTCTTCTAAAGTTGACTTAAATGCTTCAACAAGATCATGTGGAAGCTTTCTTACAAACCCAACTGTATCTGTAAGAGTAATTATTCCTTTATTTTTAAGAATTATTGCTCTTGTAGTAATATCTAAAGTGGCAAATAGCATATCTGCTTCAAATACCTTTTCTTTTCCTTGCACTTCTTTTTGTGCTGCTACATCACATAAGGCATTTCTTAAAGTAGATTTCCCTGCATTTGTATATCCTACTAATGAAACCTTTGGAATACTCTCTTTATTTCTCTTTTCTCTTTGAGTTTCTCTAATTTTCTTAATCTTCTTAAGTTCAGAGTTTAAATCATAAATTTGCTCTTTTATATGTCTTCTATCTGTTTCTAGTTTCTTTTCTCCAGGACCTCTAGTACCTATACCACCACCTGTTCTTGAAAGTATAGTTCCCAATCCTTGCAGTCTACTAGCTCTATATTTAAGCTGTGCTAACTCAACTTGAATCTTTGCTTCTCTAGACTTAGCTCTTCTTGCAAATATTTCAAGAATAAGTGTTGTTCTATCAATTACTTTAGCACCTAAAGCAGCTTCTAGATTTCTTACTTGTGAGCCTGATAATTCATCATCAAAAATAATTACATTAGCTCTTAATTTTTGTCTTAACGAAGCAATTTCTAATACCTTTCCTCTTCCTATATAAAATGCTGCATCTATTTTATTTCTACTTTGGAAAACTGAATCAAGTACAGGTATTTCACAAGCCTTAGTAAGCTCTTTTAATTCTTCAAGACTTTCCTTGGTATCTGAACCAACTAAAATTGCACTTTCAACTTGCTCTTCAATAATATCTCTTTCTTTTATTAATGAATCTATATATGAAATTTTATTTAATATATGAATTGAAGTTAAATCTTCAATTTTAATATGCTGTTCTTCTTCATAATCTAATGTATCATTCATTACTGTTAGCATACCTAATGAGCAATCTATAATCTTTCCTTCATAAATCCCAATAGCTACAATAGCATCTAGTTTTAGTTTTAGTAATGCACTAATATCTAATGCAGATAAATTACTAAAACCATTTGGATGTGTATGAATTATTCTTACTCCAGCTAATTTTTTTTCACTTATATCTAATGTAGGAATTTCAACTGATGTTGAATCTCCTATTGCAACTGACATTGTATTTCCTCTTCTATCTATAGCTACACTTATTTCTCTTTCAATAAATGATGAAATTCTTGATATTGTTTCCATTATACTTAATGAACAAACTTCATCTTTAGGTGTCTTAGCTTTGTATAAAGATTCTAATTCTTCCAATGCTGATTTTCTAATTCCGTCTATGTTACCATAAATCATTTTTTTCACCTCTACTTATACTCTTGACAACTTTCATATAATTTTATACTATAAATAAAACATTGTAAATATAGTAAACGGAGGATTCCCATGGAAAACAAAAAGCGAAACATATTATTTTCTGAAGAACAAATACAAGAAAAGGTTAAAGAATTAGGGGCACAAATCACAAAAGATTACGAAGGAAAAGAACTTTATGTGTTACCTTTATTAAGAGGAAGCTTTGTATTTGGAGCTGATATTTTTAAGGCAATTCATTTAAAAGCTAAAATTGGATTTATGACAACTTCAAGCTATGGAAATAGTGAAACAAGTTCTGGAACTGTTACAGTAGTTAACGATATTCCAGATAACATAGAAGGGCTTGATGTTTTAATCGTAGATGACATAATGGATACAGGTTATACAATGGAATTTGTTGTTGAACATGTTAAGAAATTAGGAGCTAAATCAGTTAAAACTTGTACTTTACTTGATAAACCTTCAAGAAGAAAGGTAGATTTATCTCCAGACTACTGTTGTTTTGAAATTGATGATTTATTTGTTGTAGGATATGGATTAGACTACAGTGGATACTATAGAAATGTACCGTACGTGTTTAATTGGGAGCAAGAGTAACATTAAAAGCACAACTTTTTTAATTTAAAGTTGTGTTTTTTATGTTTTATATTTTATAAATATCTATTACTTAGTTCATATTAATTGCTGTATCTGGAATTTTTCCTACTATAATGGTATCTGAAACTGGTATCTGAGATGAAACTTCTACATCCCTACTCTTAAATGGAACTATAACTCTTATTTTCATATCCACATTTAAATAAATCTTATGACGTGTCTGATTAATTCCTGCACTTTCAAATACTGATTCATATGATGTATTTATCTTACCTATCTGTCTCATCTTAACAATTATGCTAGGTCCCATATTATAAAAAAATGAGTTATTAGTAAGATATCCTATAGGTATTTTAACGCCTACGCTTTCATAGTTTTTAAATCTTTTATTACAATTTAAAACTACTTGTGAAGCTAAATAATTCTGCATAACTGTATCTGCTCTAACTAAAGATATATTCCCCTCTTCATCTTTTTCTATATGTATTATATCATCATACTTGAAACTTTCAGAATATACAGCTACACTTTCTTCATTAAGTATCGAAACTGCTTCACTTTCCATTTTAATCTCAGCCATATCAATAATTGTTGGTAATATTCTTTTATTAAATATATAGAAAAATAGATTAAATAGAATTAAAATTGCAATAATAATAGCTAGATATATATTAGTCTTTCTATTTTTTTTAAATTTGAAGATTTTACTGTTTTTTTCTGTATAATACTTCATAATTTATACACCTTACGCTTTATTACTTTATATTATTTTAATATATTAATAAATATGCTATAATATGATATATTATTATAAAATTAAATACTTGATTTTTATTAAGGGAGGAACAAATGGCTACTAACAAAAAGTCTAGTGAATCTACTCAATATAAAGATAATGTAGGTTCAAAGAAAACGAATAGGAAAGAGACTTCTAAGGTAAAAAGATTTTTTAAATCCTTCTTCCTTACCACAGTTATATTAGGATTAATAGGACTTGTTACAGGTCTTGGATATATTTTCGCCGTTATAAAAATAGCACCTGAGCTAGATGTTAACTCAATATTAAATCTTAATCAGCCATCAATGCTATATGATGATGCTGGTGAATTTATAGACAATCTACCTACACAAGAAGAACGTTATGTCATTTCTTATAATGAAATGCCACAAAATCTAGTTAATGCTTATATTTCTATAGAAGATGAACGTTTTAGATTGCATAAAGGTATTGATGTTCGAAGAATTATTGGTGCTGCTATTAGAGATGTACTAGTTATTATAAAAGGAGAAGGTGGAGTTCATGGTGCTTCTACTATAACTCAACAATTAGTAAAAAACACTATCCTTATTGATGAAGCATCTAGTGAAGATACTGCACTTGATTCTATTAATAGAAAAATTAAAGAAATTTCTCTTTCTTTACAATTAGAAAAGAAACTTACTAAAGATCAAATAGTTGAAGCTTATTTAAATACTATCCCTCTTGGTGGATATATATATGGTGTCGAAGCTGCTTCTTTATATTACTTTAACAAGGAAGCAAAAGACTTAACTCTTCCTGAATGTGCTTACCTTGCAGGTATTACTCAAGCACCTTCATATTATAGTGCATATAACACTGAAGAAGAAGGATATCCAAATACTTATATTGATAGAAGTAAAGCTGTATTAATGAAAATGTTAGAGCTTAATTATATTAGTCAAGAAGACTATGATAATGCTTATGCATTTGTAGATTCAAATTCTTTTGCATTTAATACTTCTGAAGTTGATTATTCAGTTGCTTACGAATGGTTTTCATATCCTGCTTTAGATCAGGTAAGAGAAGATTTAAAATCGACATATAAATATACAGATGAAGAAGTAAGTAAACTTTTTGTTAATGGTGGATTAAAAATCTATACTACAATGAATAGATCAATGCAAGATAGAGTTCAAGCTGTACTTAATGATAGAAGTAATTTTGATGTTAAGATAAATGGAAGTTATACTGAAGAGCCTTTAACTAGTGAAGGAGTATATCAACTTCAATCTGCTGCTACTGTTATGGATTATAAAACTGGTCAAGTAAAAGCTCTTATTGGTGGAAGGGGTTATCAACCAGCTAACTCTTTAAATAGAGCTTATGATGATTTAAAATCAATTGCATCAAATACAAAACCTATAACAGTTTATGGACCTGCAATTGATACTAAAAATTATACTGCTGCTACACCAATTAATGATGCACCTTTAACTAATGAAGAGTTAGCAAACTTTGGGTATTCATTCCAACCAACAAATTGGAATGGTGTATATGATGGATTAATAACACCAAGAGAAGCTATAATGTATTCTAAAAACATTACATCTTTAAAGGTTGTTTATAATTTAGGATTATCAACAGCATTAGAATATGGTAGAAAAGCTGGATTAATATATAACTCAGTATCTGAAAAAAGTTTAGCTACATTAGCTTTAGGAGAATTTAATAATGACCCAAATGATAGAGATGGTGGTAATACAACTATCTTAGCTTCTGCTTATGGCTCTTTTGGAAATAGCGGTGTAAGAACTGAAGCTATCCTTTATACAAAGGTTATAGACTCTACTGGTAAAGTAATCTTAGATAAAACAGCTGATACTACTAAGCTTTTCTCTGAAGAAACTGCTTATATAATGTATGATATATTAAAAGGACCTGTTACTGGTTTTGATTCATCTGGTGCTAAATTTGGTGATATTCCTGTTGCTGGAAAGAGTGGAACTACTGAAAATAGTGATTCATTCTGGTTCTCAGGGCTTACTCCTTACTACTCTGCATCTGTTTGGATAGGTTATGATATGCCTACTAGACTTGATGGCTATAGTAGTTCTGCTGCAAGTCTTTGGGGTGATGTTATGGGCGCTGTTCATGAAGGTTTTTCATATAAAGAAATTGAAAAGCCATCTACAGTTGTAAGTGCTACTGTATGTGTTGATTCTGGAAAACTTGCAACAGACCTTTGTGCAAAAGATCAAAGAGGAAACCGTGTGCGTAGTGAATATTTTATTGAAGGTACTCAACCTACAACGCCATGTGATTTTCATGCTAATGCTTCTATAAATAATAGAAATAATAATTCAAATTCTGAAACTATTTCTTTATCAAGTTTGGGGTTAAGCAAAAATATGGATCTTTATCATGCTATAAACATACTTATTAACAATCAAATAAGCTATATTATTCATGGTGAATCTATTTCAGAAGATTTAACTAGCGGTCAATATACTGTTAAGGACTTTACATCAAAAATAAAAATTGGTGAATCAGTTACTCTAACAATAGAAAAAAACCCTAGTTATAGTATAGATAATGATGATTTTGATTCTGATGAATTAGAAGATGAAGACTCATTTTTCCCTGAACTAAGCGACATATTTAACTAATATTATTGGTGTATTAAATTATAAGGTACTTACTTATATTTAATACACCTTTTTTTAAATAAATTATAAGTTTATTTTTCTTATTTGAAATATATAATATTTATTTTTGCAAATTGTATGATTTTATATAGGTTTTTTATCATTTAAATGGCTTTTCGTGAATTTTCTTCATTTTCTCCTTGCATTTTAACTACTTTTATTATAAAATTATATAAAAGAATATACAAATATATTAGGAGGTAATAATATGAATTTTAGTAGCGATTTATTCACTTCATTAAATGATTATATTTTAAGCATTAATGATTTCTTATGGACATACATATTGATTG
This sequence comes from Clostridium sp., assembly GCA_024409095.1. Taxonomy (GTDB): domain Bacteria; phylum Bacillota; class Clostridia; order Clostridiales; family Clostridiaceae; genus Clostridium. Next base: position 9,395 of record JAKSUK010000009.1, on the reverse strand, counting down.
CACTTTTAATTGCAATAGGACTGTATTTCACTTTTAAAACTAACTTTGTTCAATTTAGAAATATAAAAGAAATGTTTAAACTCTTAGGAGAAAGTTCTTCTTCATCAGAAAAAGGATCAATTTCTTCATTCCAAGCTTTCTGTATAGGAACAGCTTCAAGAGTTGGTACTGGTAACTTAGCTGGTGTTGCTACTGCTATTGCTGTAGGTGGCCCTGGTGCTGTATTTTGGATGTGGCTTATATCATTAGTTGGTTCTGCATCTGCTTTTATAGAATCTACTTTAGCACAAATCTATAAAGAAAAAGATGGGGATTCTTTCAAAGGTGGCCCAGCTTACTATATGGAAAAAGGATTAAAAAAGAGATGGCTTGGTGTTTTATTCTCTATTTTAATTATAATAAGTTTTGGATTTGCATTTAACTCTGTTCAATCAAATACTATTGCAAGTGCTTTTAACTCTGCTTTTGATATTGATGTAACAGTTACTGGTGTAATAATTACAATACTTACTTTAATTATAATTTTTGGTGGTGTACATAGAATTGCTAAAATAACTGGTTTTATAGTTCCTGCTATGGCTGTAGCTTATCTTTTAGTTTCAGTATTCATAATTTGTAAAAACATAACTGAACTTCCTTCAGTTATAAAGATGATATTTGCTAATGCATTTGGTTTTGAACAATTCTTAGGAGGTACTTTAGGAGCTGCTATGCTTCAAGGTATAAAAAGAGGATTATTCTCAAATGAAGCAGGTATGGGTTCTGCACCAAATGCAGCTGCTGTTGCAACTGTAAGTCACCCTGTTAAACAAGGTTTCATTCAAACTTTAGGCGTATTTACTGATACATTAATCATTTGTACTTCTACTGCTTTAATAATCTTAGTTTCAGGTGCTCCACTTAATGGATCAATTAAAGGTATTGAGCTTACTCAATTTGCTGTAACTTCTCAAGTTGGTTCTTGGGGTTCAACATTTATTGCAATTTGTATATTATTATTTGCTTTCAGTTCAATCATAGGTAACTATTATTATGGTGAAACAAATATTCAATTTATATCTGAAAAGAAAATATATCTATATGGTTACCGTATCTTAGTTGCTGTTATGGTAATGCTAGGTTCAGTAGTATCAATGGATATCGTTTGGAACTTTGCTGATGTATCTATGGGATTTATGGCTATAACAAATCTTGTTGCTATAGTACTACTTGGCAACGTAGCTTTCAAAGCTCTTAAAGATTACAATGAACAAAAGAAACAAGGTTTAGACCCAGTATTTAAAGCTTCTTCTATTCCTGAAATAATAGAAGATATAGAGTGCTGGAAATAATAAAAAGTCCAATAGCTTATGCTATTGGATTTTTTTATTATTTAATGCCTTCTTTATCTAATTGAAGAGTTATTGCATTTACTGATATATTTACTTCATAAAGGGATAGTAAAAGTGAACTCATTAATGCAAGTAAACTTATAGCAAATATTACTTCACCTAAAAGTTGCCTATTAAAGTAAAGAACAAACATAGTAAGTACACATAAGAAAAAGCTAAAAACACCTAAAGTTTGCATCCATCTTATGATATTTATTCTCTTTCTTAAGTTTTTTATTTGCATTAATATTATCTCATCTTTATCCTTCTTATATTGAAGGTCTAATTGTCTTAAAAGTCCTGCCAATGTTAAAAATCTACTAGTATATGCTGAAATTAAAAGAGATATAGCAGTAAATAATAAAGCAGGTGTAGTCATTTCTATTCGCATATTTTCATTGTCAAAAATCTATAAATAATTTTGACATACTCCTTTCCTTTTTACATCTCTATTCTACATTAATGCAATGAATTTTAAAAGCAATTTATTAATTCATAAAAAAATAAAGATAAGAATATAGTAATCAACTAAATCCTTATCTTTATTTTTATTCTAATAATTTATATTATACCTATAATTTCATTTATATCTTTAATTCCTTGTTCTTTACAGAACTGCTCCATTTGCTCAATAACTTCTTTTCCTGCATTAGGGTTAAAGAAGTTTACTGTTCCTATTTGAATTGCTGATGCTCCTGCCATCATGAATTCAATAGCATCAATTCCTGAAACTATTCCACCTAAACCTATAATTGGAATGTTTATAGCCTTTGATACTTCATGTACCATTCTAAGTGCTATTGGCTTTACTGCTGGTCCAGAAACTCCTGCATAAATATTATCAAATACAGGTTTTCTCTTATATGGATCTATTGCTAAACCTTTTAATGTATTAATTAATGATATTGAATCAGCACCTGCCTCTTCACATTTAATAGCCATATCAACTATATCTTCAGCATTAGGTGATAATTTTACCATAACTGGTTTATCAGCTATTGATTTTATTTTTGAAACAACTTCATATGCTACATCTGATTTAATTCCAAAAGCCATTCCTCCGCTTTTTACATTAGGACATGATATATTAAGCTCTATCATATCTATATCAGTTCCTCTTAGCTTTTCTACTGCTGCTTCATAATCTTCTATACATCCACCACCAACGTTAGCAATTATGTTAGTGTTAAATTGCTTCATTTTTATTAACTCTTCATTTATAAATTTATCTATTCCTGGATTTTGTAGTCCTACTGAATTCATCATTCCACTTGCTGTTTCAAAAACCCTTATACCGCTATTACCGTCTTTAGGATTTATTGTAAGTCCCTTAGATGAAATTCCTCCTAGGATTCCAACATCATAAAATTCATTATATTCACTACCAAATCCAAATGTTCCTGAAGCTGCTATTACAGGATTTTTAAAATCTATACCATTTATATTAACCTTTAACATATTATGCACTTCCTTAAGCCTTTATAGTTCTACATAGTTTCCATCAAATACTGGACCATCTTTACATGTTCTCTTATTACCGTCTTTAGTTTTACATGTGCATACAAGACATGCACCTACACCACAAGCCATATGCTTTTCCATTGATACAAAGACTTGTACTCCATGCTCTTTACACATTTCAACTACTTTTTTCATCATTATCTCTGGTCCACAGCATAATACTGTATCATATTCATCTAAATTTAATATATCTGTTATAAATCCATTATGACCATATTTACCAGTATTAGTTGAAACATAAACCTCATCTACATATTCATTCATTTGATTAGTTAAATATATATCGTCTCTAAAACCTGCATATAAATCTAATTTCATTTCATTATTTGCTTCTCTAAGCTCTCTTGCTAGCTGTACCATAGGGGCTATTCCTATTCCTCCAGAAACTAAAGCTACATTTCCATATTTCTTATTAACATCAAACCCATTTCCAAGAGGTCCAGTAATTTCAATATAATCATTTTCTGTAAGTCTAGCAAACTCATTTGTTCCTTTTCCTACAGTTGCATAAACAAATGTTACTTTTCCATCTTTACTTTCACTTACACTTATAGGTCTTGGAAGAAGACTTCCTCCTTGATGCTTTAGCATGTAAAATTGCCCTGCTCTAACTTTACTATGCTCTGATACTACCATTTCATATATTCCATCTATAATCTTTTTATTAGATAATATTTTTGCTCTTGTATATTTCATGATATCCTCCCCACTATATAGCTTTTACAGCTGATCTTATAGCATCTCTCATCTTAATAGCTTCATTTCTTGCACACTCTGCAAATTCTAACTCTCTATTTTCTTTTTTATAAGCTAATAATATTCCTCTTGATGAGTTTACAATTCCACCATTACCATTATTTAAGTAAAGTGCAACATCTTCTGCTGTACCACCTTGCGCACCATATCCAGGTATTAAGAAGAACATATCACTATAGTTACTTCTTATTTCTTTTCCCTCTTCAACATGAGTACATCCAATTACTCCACCAATTGCTGTGTATCCATATTTACCTTTTACAGATTGCCCAGCTTCTGTTATCTTATCAGCTACTGCATTATATAACTTTTTACCACATTTTATATCTAGATTTTCAAAATCTTCTGCTCCTTTATTTGATGTCCTTACTAATACAAAGACACCTTTATTACCACTTTCCATATATGGCATATATGGTTCTATGCTATCCATTCCCATATATGGACTTAAAGTTATGAAGTCTGCTTCAAAATCACCTGTAAAATGTGCTTTAGCATATTGTGATGCTGTAGCTGCTATATCACCTCTCTTGATATCAGCTATAATTATTGCATCTTTTTCTCTTAAATATTGTAAAGTATTTTTATAAGCAATCATTCCTGCTAATCCTAATGCTTCATAATAAGCTATTTGAACCTTATAGCATGCAACAACATCAAGAGTTGCATCTATTATTTCCTTATTAAACTTAAATATTGCTTCTTCATGAGTATTTCCCTCTAAAATATGTTGTGGTATGTATGATATATCAGTATCTAACCCTAAACACACTACCCCTCTTTCTTCAACTCTCTCATATAACTTATCTATTATTAACTTATGCATGCCTATTACCTCTCCTTAAATTAAGCTTTATAAACTATCTTACCTTTTCTTATAGTAGTTAGAACTTCTCCAAAGTATTTTCTTCCATGGAAAGGAGTATTTTTCCCTTTTGACACAAAAGTTTCTTTATCTACTATTATTTCTTTATTCAAGTCTACTAAAACCATATCACCATCATGTCCTACAGTTATTAACCCTTTATTCATATTTAATATTTCCGCTGGATTTTTAGACATAAGCTGACTTAACTTATTTAATGAAATTCCATTTTCCTTTACTAAAGTTGTATAACATATAGAAAATGCTGTTTCTAAACCTACCATCCCTGGTGCTCCATTTTTCTTATCTTCTTCAGTATGTGGAGCATGATCTGTTCCAATGCAATCAATTATACCTTTCTTAATAGCATATATTATAGTTTCTACATCTTCTTTATTTCTTATTGGAGGATTTACCCTATAATTACTTATACTTTCATCAAGAGCAATATGATGTGGAGTAACTTCACAAGTTACCTTTGTACCTTCTTCTTTTGCTCTTTCTATTGCTTGTACAGCTTCCTTTGTACTTACATGAGCCATATGAAGGTGAGCCCCTGTCACCTTTGCTAAGTATAAATCTCTTATAGTCATTAAATCCTCAGCAATTCTCATATCTATTTTTGAAAAAGTCTTATCTTCAGCATGAGACATAACTACCCAGTTATTTTCCTTTGCAAGCTCCATAGCCTTCATCATCACGCTAGAATCCATAACACCTACACCATCATCTGATATAGTTCTTACTGCCATATCATCCTTAAAGTTGTTTAAATGCTCTATGCTACTTCCTTTAAAATTATCAGTTATAGATACACATTGATGTATATCTATAAGACCTACTTCTTTAGCTCTTGCTCTTACATTATTAAGTACATCATAATTGCTACAAATAGGACTTGTGTTAGCCATAAGACATGCTGCAGTATATCCACCTTTTACTGCTGCCTTTGATCCACTTTCTATATCTTCTTTATGAGTAAGGCCTGGCTCTCTAAAATGTGCATGAGTATCTATAAATGATGGCATTAATACACTTCCATTTCCATCTAATATATCTACGCCTTCTTTATTAAGCTTTAACCCAACTTCTTTTATCTTTCCATCTTCAATATATACATCTCCATGAAAATTCTGAAATGCATCAATTACGTTAACATTTTTTATAAGTAAATTATTCATACTCCTTATACCTCCTTTGGATTAATTATAGTATCACAATATTGGCATTTATATAATCCTCTGCTTTCATCTACAAGATCAAAAAGGTCTTCTAGGTATTTTTCATCACTTGTTATACATCTTGGATTATTGCACTTTAATACACCATTAATCTCTTTGGGTAATGGAGGTTTTATTTTTCTAACTATCTTTTCATTTTTAACTTCATTTATAGTTATTCCTGGTGATAATAATGACAGAACAGTGAAGTTTACTTCTGTTACATTTTCTATCTTTATAATATCCTTCTTGCCATTTTTCTTACTATCAGCATTTATTATTAAAGCAACTTCATTGCCTTCTTCTTCTAAATTAAGGTATTTAAATATTTTTACTCCTACACCTGGTTTTATATGATCTAAAACAAATCCATTTTTTATACTTGTTATCTCTAGCATTACACCACCCCCAGTAATTTAGCTATTAAAGCCATTCTTACATACATACCAAACTCTGCTTGTTTAAAATAAGCAGCTCTTAAATCTTTATCTACTTCAATATCTATCTCATTTACCCTTGGTAATGGATGCATAACTATCATATCTTTTTTAGCTACTTTCATTTTATGTGCATCTAAAATATAGCTATCTTTTAATCTTAAATATTCATCTTCATTAAAGAATCTTTCTTTTTGAATTCTTGTCATATATAAAATATCTAGACTTTCTATAACATCTTCAATTTTTTCTACTTCACAATACTCTATATTGTTTTTATCTAAAACTTCCTGTCTTATGTACTGTGGAACTCTTAATTCTTTAGGTGATATAAGTACAAATTTTATATTTTCATATCTAGACATTGCTGTAATTAATGATTGTACTGTTCTACCATATTTTAAATCACCACATATGCCTATAACGTGATTATGTAGTCTTCCTTTCAAGCTTTTTATAGTTAAAAGGTCTGTAAGTGTCTGTGTTGGGTGATGATGCCCTCCATCTCCTGCATTTATTACTGGTACATCTGAATACATACTTGCAACTTTTGCAGAACCTTCCTTTGGATGTCTCATTGCTATAATATCTGAATAAATTGAAACCATTTTTATAGTATCGGCTAAAGTTTCACCCTTAGCTGCTGAGCTTGAATTTGCTTCAGAAAAACCTAATATTTTTCCTCCTAACCTCATCATTGCAGCTTCAAAGCTAAATCTTGTTCGCGTACTTGGTTCATAGAATAATGTTGCTAATATCTTTCCGTTGCAACAATTTGAAAATTCATTTGGATTTGCTATTATTTGATGTGCTAATGTAAATATTTCATCAAGTTCTCCTACAGATAAATCCATAGGGTTTATTAAATGTCTACTTTTCATATTTTCCACTCCTTTTTTAACCTCTCTGGGTTAAATTTAAAAAGAATCCTTTATTTATAAAGAAACTTTTGAGATTATATAACCTCAAACCTGAAAGTTTTATACGCAAAAAATGCCTCCTTTATCTTAAAAGGAAGGCATATTAACCCTAATATTTTGCTAAAATCCGCTTCCTTTTGAACCTCTCAGGATTCTTTTAAAGGTAATCATTTTTACTTAGAATAACACTATTGCTTAATATTGTCAATATAATTAACTCCAATTATTAGTTATTTCATTCCACATCATTTTTCCACATTTAGCTAAAGTTATAGTTCCATAGACACTATTTGGTATTTTTTCTGAAAGAACTGTAAAAGTAAAATTTCCTTTTTCGTTGTGTATATACTCTGTATCATTTTCAACAAATAGTTTATCACCAGTTTTACTTGATATTTCTGACTTTAAGTCATCTTGAATATATAATGCAAGCTTATTCTTAATTTGCTGTCTTTTAAGAATATCAATAAGCATTTGACCATTATCTTTATTTAAAAATGTTCCATTATTTAAATGCTTCCACATCATACACAAGTCATATGCTGAAGTTATGTTTTCTATATTTACCTCATGCATACGTTCATCCCTTGTCTTCCTATTTAACTTAGTATTCTTTAACCCCATTAACTTTATATCTTCATTTATTTGTTCCATTCCTAATATATCAATTATTTTATTTGCTGCTGTATTATCACTTTGAATAAGCATAATTACCATAAGCTCAAAAGGTGTATAATCTCTATCATTAAATTCATGAATTATACCTGTTCCATATACTTTTTCATTATCTAAAACCTTTATCTTGTCCATAAAACTAGCTTTTTTATCTTCTACAGCTTTTATAAGCGAAATAGCTATAGGTAACTTCATACATCCAGCCGCAGTCATAGAAACGTTTTCATTATATCCATAAGAATACCCACTTTTTAAATCTTCAAAATAAAACGAATAATTTCCTACTCTTGTTTCTAAATACTTCTTGATACAATTCATCCAATACCCTCCGGTTTTTTATTGTTTCCTTTTCAAATATTTTAACATAGTCTAATATTAGTCTGCAAAGGATATTCCTATTTTTTTTGCCATATTGACTAATTCTCCATTTGGATTTACATTCTTAGTTTTTTGCCCTATTACATTTTCAAGAGTATCACTAGTTATTGTATTGCCTTTTAAGCATACCATATTACCAAAATTACCATTTACAATCATTTCAACAGCTGCAACTCCATATCTCGTAGATAATATCCTGTCATAAGTACAAGTATTTCCACCTCTTTGAATATGTCCAAGAACAGTACATCTAACTTCTTTATCTTTCATTAATCTCTCTATATCTCCTGCAAGCTTATTTCCAATACCTCCAAGTCTAATTGGGTCTGGACTATCATCAACAATTCTTGATATAACTACCTCTCCATCTTTCGGTCTTGCTCCTTCTGCTACCACAATAATAGTAAAGTTCTTACCGCAGCTTTCTCTCTCCTTAACCTTTTCTATTATTTTATTTATGTCATATGGTATTTCAGGAATTAAAATAACATCTGCTGACCCTGCTATTCCTGATTCTAATGCAATCCAACCAGCATTCCTTCCCATTACCTCACATAGCATTATTCTGTGATGTGATTCTGCTGTTGTATGAAGTCTATCTAATGCTTCTGTAACTACATCTATTGCTGTATTAAATCCAAAAGTTACATCTGTTGATGCTAAGTCATTATCAATAGTTTTAGGAACTCCTATTACATTTACACCTTTTCTTGCAAAATCCCTTGCTGATGTCAAAGTCCCATCACCACCAATTACTACTAACACATCTACATTTTCTTTTTTCATATTTTCTACAGCTACATCTGATACATCCTCCTTATATATAATACCATTTCTTTCTATAGTATAATTAAATAAATTATCTTTATTAGAACTATAAAGAATAGTTCCACCTCTGTGAAGTATTCCTGTTACACTTTCCATAGTCAATGGAATGAAGTTATTATTATATAATCCTTTATAACCAAACCTATAACCTATAACTTCAATTCCATAATTCAGGATAGCAGCTCTTGTTATAGCACGTATTACTGCATTTAACCCTGGACAATCTCCTCCACCTGTTAGTAATGCTATTTTTTTAACTGGTTTAACCATATAAACACTCCTTCCCTATAAAATACTTTAATATCTCTCTATCTCTAGTATTTATAAATTTTGAGTGATATAAATTTTCATATTCTGATTCTTTTAAATCATTTATACAATTTGTTATTTTTTCTAATGCTTCTTCTGGAGTTAGCCAAAGTAAT
>JAKSUK010000089.1 GCA_024409095.1 Clostridium sp. | reverse complement strand
ACAAAAAGCTATATATGACTATCAAAATAGAGATAGAAGATTTGGCGGAGTATAAACAAGAGGTGAAAATATGAATATAAACAGTAGGTATATAGGTGCCTTAGTAATAGCTCCATTATTAATATTTATATTATTAGGAGGATTACCACTTAAAATATTTACTATTGCATTGTCTATTTGTGGATTATACGAGTTTTATAATGCTTTAAAAACTAAAAATATTAATGTAATACCCGCAATAGGATATGTATTATTGGCAGTATATTATCTTATCAATAATAATTTTGAAATGATTATGCATATATTAGTACTGACAACAGTATTATCTTTAATTATTCCAATATTAAACTTAAAATATTCGTTTATTGATGTAGCAATATCAATTTTAGGGTTTATTTATCTGGCAATACTATTTAGCTTTATACCATTAGTTAATGAAAAGATAAATGGTAATTTCCTAGTGTGGCTTATATTTTTAGGGTCATGGATGGGAGATACAATAGCTTATTATATAGGAAGAGCATTTGGTAAGAAAAAGATTGCTCCAAAAGTGAGTCCTAAAAAGACAGTTGCAGGTTTAGTAGGAGGAATATTAGGTTCAACATTAGGTTGTGGAATATATGGAATAATAATAAATAAATATGCAGTAGGAATAAATATTATACATTTCTTTTTAATTGGTGCTATTTGCGGAATAATGGGATTTTTCGGAGATTTAGTTGCATCATCAATTAAAAGGTATGTAGGCATAAAGGATTATGGTAATTTAATACCTGGACATGGTGGCATTTTGGATAGGTTTGATTCTATATTATTTAATGCTGTAGTAGTATTTTATTATTTAACATTTATTGTAGGTGTATAAAAAAGCAGTAGGTTAACTACTGCTTTTTTATGTGAAAAAATATCATTAATTTTCTTGATAAATAATATAATTTAAATATATATGTTAAGGGAGAATATTATGAAAGCTATAGAAAAATATAATAAAGTAATTCTTCTTATAGAACTATTTGTAATTTTTACAGTAATAACATTAGGTATTAAATATTATTTTAAGCCATTTATAATAATTATTATTATGATGATTATAGGAAGAACTTTTTATGATTTTTTTCTAAAATTTAATGTCCCAAATCGAGTCTCAGGTGCATTAAGCATATTATTAATAAATGTAATATTATTTTGCTTTGTTTTTTATTTTGGTAATGAATTTATAGATATTTTAAAGAAAATATATAATAATCATGCAGAAAAATTTATAATATTAGAAAAAAATATTAAATTACTTTTTGGAATAGATATTGAAAAAATGTTACAAAAAATTCTTAAAAATATAACAAGTAATATATTAACAGCTGGTGCTAGCATAACAGGAGAAGGTCTTATTGCATATATCATAGGAAATATTACAGTATATTTTTTGTTAACAGATAGAAAAAAAGTAATAGAATTAGTATCAAAGATAGTTCCTAGTGATATTTTATATAATATTACAGAAAAGAAAAATAATTTAAAGCAGGTAATAAAAATTGAATTAGCTTTGGTATGTGTAACAACTACAATAATAATAATAGGTTTTATTATTTTACATATTCCTAGTGGATTTTTTTTAGGAATACTATGCGGAATATTAGATATTTTACCATATGTGGGAACAATAATTGTTTTTATACCAATTATAATATACAATATAGTAGTAAAAAAATATTTAATTGTTATAGGAATGATTTCTCTATATATTCTTTCGCAAATTATAAGAGAGATTTTAGAACTGAAATTTTTAAGTTCTAAATTAGAGATTCATCCTTTAGCTATAATGTTATCTATATATATTGGTGCTGAAATTTTTGGTATTATAGGGATTTTAGTTGGACCAATATATTGCTTAGTAGCAAAAGATATACTTTATGATTAGAAGCATAGGAGGTAAAGATGAAAAATATATCAATTTTAGGAGCTACAGGTTCCATTGGTACACAAACATTAGATGTAATAAGAAAATCAGCAGGAAATATTAATTTAGTAGGGGTAAGTGCTAATTCATCTGTAAAAAAAATTATAGATATAATAGAAGAATTTTCACCTAAATATGTAGCAATGATGGATGAAAAATCTTATAAGGAAATTAAAGAATACTGTACTAATAATAACAAGAATATAACTGTTTACAGTGGAATAGATGGTCTTATTAAAGTAGCATCTCTAGATGAAATAGATACAGTTGTTACATCTGTAGTAGGAATGATAGGATTAAAACCAACCTTAGCAGCTATTGAAGCAAAAAAAGATATAGCTTTAGCTAATAAAGAAACACTTGTAGTAGCAGGTGAGATAGTAATGAGGAAGGCTAAAGAAAATAAAGTTAAAATACTTCCTGTAGATTCAGAACATAGTGCCATCTTCCAATCATTAAGTGGATACTGTAATAAGGATATACATAAAATAATATTAACTGCTTCAGGTGGACCTTTTAGAGGAAAGAGTATGGAGGAGTTAAAGGATATTACAGTTCATGAGGCATTAAAACACCCAAAATGGAATATGGGTAAAAAAATAAGTATAGATTCAGCAACACTAATGAATAAAGGGTTAGAGGTTATTGAAGCACATTATTTATTTGAATGTAGTTATGATAATATTGAAGTTGTAGTACATCCACAAAGTATAATTCATTCTATGATTGAATATAAAGATGCCAGTATTATAGCACAAATGGGATCACCAGATATGAGACTACCAATACAATATGCTCTTAATTATCCTAAAAGAGAAGGAAGAATTGCAAACAAAATAAGCTTTTATGAAATAGGGCAATTGACATTTGAAAAACCTGATATGGATACATTTAAATGTCTTAAGCTTGCTTTTAAAGCAGGAAAAGCAGGTGGATTAATGCCTACTATTTTAAATGGTGCTAATGAAGAAGCAGTTGCATTATTATTAGAGGAAAAAATTAAATTTTTAGATATTGCTGATTTAATTGAAGAATGTATGGAAATATTTAAAGAAAAGAGTAATTTGGAGCTTACAATTGATAATATTATATCAATTGATAATGAAGTACGAGAATATTTAAGAAAAAAAGTAAGTTAGGAGTTGAATTAATTGTATATTATAATGGCTATTTTAGGATTTAGCTTACTTGTAATAGTTCATGAACTAGGACATTTTATTATGGCTAAAGCAAATGGAATTAAAGTAGAAGAATTTTCAATAGGAATGGGGCCAGAAGTTTTTTCTCATAAAGGAAAAGAAACTCAATATTCATTGAGACTTCTTCCTATTGGAGGATTTGTAAAGATGATGGGAGAAGAAGAGGTTGTAGAAGATGAAAGAAGCTTTTCTAGCAAATCACCTCTTAGAAGAATTTCAGTAATTTTGGCAGGTGCATTTATGAATATTGTTTTTGCAATACTTATATTTGCATTATACTTTAATAATGTGGGTTTTTCTAAAAATGTTGTAGATAGTGTTATTGATAATTCTCCAGCACAAGAAATAGGCCTTGAAAAAGGAGATATTATAACAAAAATAAATGGAGCAAATGTTAGAACAACTGATGATATTCTTTTAGAAGTTCAGTTAAGTAAAGGTAAATCTCTAGATTTAGTAATTAATAGAGATGGCAAAGATATGAATTTAAAGGTAACTCCTACGTTTGATGAGGATAGAAATTCATACTTTATGGGGTTTTATTATGAAAGAGTTACTAATCCAACTATAGGTGAGAGTTTAAAATATACTTATAATTATACAATAAGTATGGTAAAACAAACTTATAAAAGTTTAAAACTATTAGTTACTGGTAAGTTAAATTTAAAAACAGATGTAGGTGGACCAGTTACAATAATAAGAATGTCTGGTGAAGCAGCAAAAAGTGGTATTCAAACACTAGCTTATTTCTTAGGGGTAATAAGTATTAATTTAGCAGTATTTAATTTATTACCATTCCCAGCACTTGATGGTGGATGGGCTATAATATTATTAATTGAATTAATAACAAGAAAAAAAGTACCAGATAAAGTTGTTGGAGCTATAAATTATGTAGGATTTATGATACTTATGGGATTAATGGTTGTAGTTACATTAAAAGATATTATTTTCCCAGTACAGCTTTAGGAAAGGATAATTAATCATGGAAAGAAAAAAAACAAGACAAGTCAAGGTTGGAACGATTTTACTTGGTGGAGATGCTGGTGTATCAATTCAATCTATGACAAATACAGATACAAGAGATGTTGAAGCAACATTAAATCAAATAAGAGAACTGCATATTGCAGGATGTGAAATAATAAGATGTGCAGTACCTGATATGGAAGCTGCTGAAGCTTTAAAAGAAATTTGTAAATACTCACCAATGCCAGTAGTTGCAGATATACATTTTGATTATAAATTAGCATTAAAGGCTATAGAAAATGGAGTATCGGCTTTAAGGCTAAATCCAGGAAACATTGGAAATATTGAAAGAGTTAAGATTGTTGCTCAAGCAGCAAAAAATAAAAATATACCTATTAGAATTGGAGTAAATTCAGGATCTCTAGAAAAAGAAATCTTAGAACGTGATGGAAAACCAACAGCAGAAGGATTAGTTGAATCTGCTATGAATCATGTTAAAATTCTTGAAGATGTAGGATTTTATGATATAGTAATATCAATAAAGTCTTCTGATGTGCCAATGATGATAAAAGCATATAGACTGATGAGTGAAAAATGTGAGTATCCTCTTCATTTAGGTGTTACTGAATCAGGAACTATTTTTAGAGGTACTATTAAATCAACATTGGGTATAGGTACCTTATTAGCAGAAGGAATTGGTGACACTATAAGAGTATCACTTACTAGCGATCCAATTGAAGAAATAAAGGTTGCAAAAGAAATGCTTATTGCACTAGGCTTAAGAAAGCAAGGAATGCAATTTGTTTCATGCCCTACATGTGGAAGAACACAAATAAACCTTATTAAAATTGCAGAAGAAGTAGAAAAACGCTTAGAAAAATGTAATAAGAATATAAAGGTTGCTGTAATGGGATGTGTTGTAAATGGACCAGGAGAAGCAAGAGAAGCAGATATTGGTATAGCTGGAGGCAATGGAGTAGGGCTAATATTTAAAAAGGGAGAAATTCTAAGAAAAGTTAAAGAAGAAGACCTTGTTGAAGAGTTGCTTAAAGAAATAGAGAATTTATAAAAAGGTTTATAAATTCTTAAATAAAGTAAGATAGATATAGGATAGTTAGTATAAAAACTGATAAATCCTATATCTTTTTTATTAATACTGCAAGTAGTAAGCTAAATTATGTTGACTTACATATACATAGAATGTAAAATTACTTTGAAAATAAAATACTGAAAGAAAAAGGTGGAATTATTATGATTGATTTAATCATAGACTTTGCAGATAATAAGTTTGTACAGGTCATGGGCATATTATGTGCATTTTTTGGAACTTTTCTAGCATTAAAATATCTAAGCAATATGCTTCCTAAAGATGCAGGAAGAGAATTTGCACATGATGGAAAGAAATCAGCAGGAAAACCAAGAGGAGCAGGCCTTATATTTATCTTAGTGTTTGGAATAGTAGCTGTGTTATTTGGAAGGCTTAACTGGGAAATTTTAATATACATTGTGCTTACAATGGCTTCTATGTTTACTGGATATTTGGATGATGCATCAAAAAATCCTTGGGGAGAATTTAAAAAGGGAGCATTAGATTTCTTAATTGCATTTTTGGTTGCTGGAACTTATTTATCATTTAATTCAAGTGAAATATTTATTAATATGATAAATCAAAGCATTAGTTTAAATACTGTAGTATTCTTTATACTAGCAGTTATACTTGTTTGGGTATCAATAAATGTAACAAATTGTACTGATGGTGTAGATGGTTTATGAGGCCGTTTCACAGAAAATACAATATATACTATATATTTATTAGAAAGTATTAAAGGAACGAATCCAGCTATTAATTACATTACATTAATTCTAATAGTTTGTGTACTTGCATATCTTTGGTTTAATGCAACACCTAGCAACCTAATGATGGGTGATGCTGGTTCTCGTGCATTAGGTATATTCATAAGTATTGCAATATTAAAAACAGGAAGTCCTTTATTATATATTCCTGTAGCTTTAATGCTTATAATAGATGGAGGCTTAGGTCTATTAAAAATATCGTTTAGAAGATTTTTAAAAATTCAAATATTAAGCAATGTAAGAACTCCAATACATGACCATGTACGTAAAAAAAATGAATGGTCAAACACACAGGTAGTTTTTAGATTTTCAATAATACAAATAATAATAGCATTTTGTGTTATTTATTTAATAAGATAGTAAAAAAAGCTTGGCAAACTTAAGTCAGGCTTTTTTATATAACATGAAATTGAAATTAATTTAGAAAAATAGATTGGAGCAAATATGATAATTAATACTTTTATACCTGAATATATGGAAAAATTTAAATGTATATGATCAAAATGCACAGATACATGTTGTGCAGGTTGGGATATAAATATAGATAAAAATACAGTAGAGATATATAAAAATAGCACTGGAAATTTAAAAAGTTTAGTTGATGGAAAATTTTCAACTAATGATAA
>JAKSUK010000088.1 GCA_024409095.1 Clostridium sp. | reverse complement strand
CTTATTTTTACCTATAGAAAAGTCATATTTTCCAGAAAATACAGCTATCATTTCTGAAATGATTATATTTTCAATTATTTCTAATATATTTAATAGTTCTTCATCATTTTTAAAAGATATTTTTGATAAATCTGTATATTCCTTAGCACATCTGATTTTTATATCACTACAGTCAAGCTTAAAGAAATAATTAAGTAAATTTAGATCAACCTTATGTAATGTTTTTATTATAAAATTATATATTTCTTTATCAAAATTTCTGCTACTTATATAATCATAAACATATATTGCCATTTCAAATATATCACATTTATTCCCATTAAGTCCTTTAAGCATTTCACTTAAAGCCTCTTCTCTATACCCATCTAGTATATACAAAAATAAATCTTCTTTATTTTCAAAATACATATAAAATGACCCTCTTGCAATTCCTGCATCTTTTATAATTCTATTTATTGATGCATCATGAAATGAATATTCTAAAAATTCACTTTTTGCTGCATTTATAATATTATCTTTCTTTTCTGTTGATAAATTAAAAAAAGTATTAGTAGGCATATAATAGCTCCAATCTATAATAAATAATATTAATTGGGCTTTCCAAAAGAAAGCCCTAGTATTTATTGTGAACTATTCACTTCTAAGAGCTTCAACAGCATCTTTCTTTGATGCCATCTTTGCTGGAATATGCCCACCAATCATAGTTAAAATTGTACTTACAATTACAAGCATTATAGCATAAATAGCTGGAAGCTGTGATACATTTTTAAGATCTGTCATTTTATAAATAATTGAATTTATTGGGAATGTAAGTCCATATGCTATAGCTATTCCTAATACACCTGAAAATACTCCTAGTATACATGTTTCAGCATCAAACACTCTTGTTATATCTTTCTTACTAGCTCCTAAAGCTTTTAATATACCAATTTCCTTTGTTCTCTCTAAAACTGATGTATAAGTAATTATTCCAATCATAATTAATGAAACGACTAATGATATAGCTGCAAAAGAAATTAATACAACAGTAATTCCTGTCATTATTCCATTAGTCATGCTCATTATTGTATCTGCTAAATCAGTATATACAATTTGCTCTTCAACATCTCTTTTTTCATTATATTCATCTAAATACTTAACAACAAAATCTTTATTATCAAATGAAGTTGGGAATATGCTTATCATATATGGAGTTGAATTTCCTCCTAAATATGCTATAAGTTGCTCCTTAGTTGTTTCATCAATTTTTTCAAAACTTAATACATTAAAATCTGCATCTTTTTGAGCTTTTACTATATCTGAGTTCATAGAATCCTCTATTATCATTTTTGAAAGTTCATCTGAGTATACAATTCCAGGCATAAGCATTGCAAGTCCTGCATCTTTCTTTCCTCTTATAATACCAACTACCTTTAAATCAATAGCATTGCTTGAATTATACATTTCTTCATAATTAGTATTAATAGTATATATACCCATATCTGTTTCAGTGTAATAATCATTATTTAAAATAGCTTTAAGCTCTAATCCTAAAACATCATCAAAAGAAACAGTTTCTTTTTCATATCCTAATGCATTTAAAATTGTGTCTTGTACTTGATTTTTATCATCAACAACTAATACCATTTCATTAGCACTTTTTGGATAGCTTCCAACTAATAAATCATAATTTGTTTCTAAATATCCTTTTCCATCTTCACTTAAAGTCTTTGGATATGATACAAAATTAATATCTTTAGAATTTACTGGGACAACTTCATCATCTTGCTGCATTAAAAGGTTCATTCCAGTTATTCTTGTGTATCCTATATTTTGAACATATTCTGGATTTATATCTTCTATATATTTAATATACTCATCTGTAAATACATTTTTATGAGTCATTACATATTCATCAGCACTATAAGTGTAAATTTCCTTAGCATCAGTATAGCTATTTTCACTTTCCGTTATTCCTAGCATTTCCTTTTGCAGAGATGAAATCTTATCCATATCAATTTCATTAGTTTCTTGTGTTATCATAATAGGGAATGATGCAAAACTATCACTTTGGAACTTATTAATTTGCTTTTGAAATCCTGATGATAATGACATTATTGTAGCAATACCAATTATCCCTATACTAGATGCAAAAGCAGTAAGAGCTGTCCTACCTTTTTTAGTCTTTATATTAGTGAATGAAAGTTTTAAAGCAGTAGAAAAACTCATACTTGTTTTCTTAAGCTTAAAACCACTCTTTTCAGCATTACTTTCTTTATATGGATTGCTATCAGAAATAATATTTCCATCCTTAAATTCAACTATTCTATCAGCATATTCATGAGCTAGTTCTGGATTATGTGTTACCATAATAATCAACTTATCTTTTGCTACTTCTTTTATAAGATTCATAATTTCTATTGAAGTTTCTGTATCTAATGCTCCTGTTGGTTCATCAGCTAGTATTATATCAGGATTATTAGCAAGAGCTCTTGCTATAGCAACTCTTTGCATTTGACCACCTGATAATTGATTAGGTCTTTTATGTAAATGTTCAGAAAGACCCACTTTTTTAAGCACTTCTAATGCTTTTTCATGCTTTTCTTTTGCACTTACTCCACTTAAAGTCATACCTAATTCAACATTTTCAACAATGCTTAAATGCCCAATTAAGTTATAGCTTTGAAATATAAAACCAATAGAATTATTTCTATAGCTATTCCAATCCTTTTCAGTAAAGTCTTTTGTAGATTTACCATTTAGTATTAGATCTCCATCAGTATAATTATCTAATCCTCCAATAATATTTAAACAAGTTGTCTTTCCTGATCCACTTGTACCTAATATTGCTACAAATTCAGTTTCTCTAAAATCAACTGATACACCTTTAAGTGCATGAGTTTCAATTTCTCCAATTTTATATGTCTTCTTAATATTTTTTAATTGTAACATAATACCGCTCCTCATTGTGCCAATTTTATATTTCATGACAACATGTCATATTTATCTTAGTATATATGACACCCTGTCATAAGTCAATTAAAAATATTTCTTACCTCTTATAAATAATTCTTATTTTATTTATATAAAAATATTATATAATATACTTCGAGGAAGGTGATTTTATTATGAATAATCAATTAACTTTAGAAAATTTAAAACAATTACAAGATGAACTAGATTATAGAATGACTGTAAAAAGAGCAGAAATAGCAAAGGAAAAAATGATTGCTGCTGCACATGGAGATAGATCTGAAAATGCTGAATATAAAGCAGCATGTGCTGAATATAGAGAAAATGATAATAGAATACAGTATTTACTTACTATGATTTCAACTGCAACTATAATAGATGAAACTAAATTAGATAAATCTGTTCTTGGCATTAATAGTAAAGCTAAAATAAAATTTATTGAAGATGATTTTGAAGATATTATAACTCTTGTTACAACTATGGATATGGACCCTGAAAATATGCTTATAAGTATAGAATCTGATTTAGGAAAAGCTTTAACTGGAAGAAAAGTTGGAAATATAGTAGAAGTTAATGCTCCAGGTGATAATTATACAATTGAAATTTTAGAAATAATGGACTAATGTGCGAAGCATTAGCCCATTTTTCTTCTCTATTATAATAGTGCTTTTACCATAGGATTAATTTTTGATCTATCAAATTTACCATTTACTTTAGGCATTATTTCCTTCATTATTTTACCCATATCTGAAGCTGTATAGTTTCCATTAGCAATTATTTCTTTAAGCATTTCATTAACTTCTTCATCAGTTAATTGCTTTGGAAGATACGGAGTTAAAACTTCTATTGCAAAGTTTCCTTCAGATATTTTTTCTTCATTATTAGCTTGCTTTGCATATTCTAAAGCTTCTTTATTTTGTTTTATACTTTTTTCTATTATCTTTATAACATTTTCATCTGAAATATCTTCTCTATTATTAACTTCATATGCTTTAATTTCAGCATTAACAAGTCTTAATACACTTACCTTTGCCTTATCTCTTGCTTTCATTGCTGCTATTTCATCTTTTTTTAATAGTTCTTTTAACATAACTTTTTGTCAGTATCATAAAATACTAACTCTTCACCTCTTTCCTATACTTTTACTAAATTATAACATAATTAATTTATTTACTATAATTATTTTTTATAAATAAATCTGAATAACTATAATAGCAGCTAGTTTTATCAAAAACTAGCTGCTATATTTAATACTTATTTATCTATGGCTTTAATATAACTTTTATGCAATCTTCTAGTTTATTATCAAATATAGTATAAGCATGTTTTCCTTCACTAAGGCTTAACTTATGAGTTATAATATCTGTTGCATCAAATTTTCCTTCTTTAATTAATTCCAATATTGGATTAACATATCTTTGCGCTGGACATTGACCCATTTTCAAAGTAATATTTCTTGAAAAAAACTCTCCAAGAGGAAACATATTATATCTAGCTCCATATACTCCTACTAGCATTACTGTTCCACATTTTCTTACTGCTTGTGTAGCTATTTCTATAGCTGACTTTGAACCACCTTGTAGCTTTAACATAGTTTCTACCTTTTCTATAGCGCTCATTTTTCCATCCATTCCAACACAATCTAAAACTACATCTGCTCCACCATGAGTAATTTCTTTAATATATTCTCCTGTATTATCATAGTCTTCAAAATTAATAGTTTCAACTCCATAATATTTTTTAGCATGTTCAAGTCTATATCTAACATTATCAACGGCTATTACTCTTTTAGCTCCTTTGAATAATGACCATTTTATAGCTGTTAAACCAATAGGACCACAGCCAAGAACAACTACAGTATCATTAGATTTTACTCCACCCATTTCTACACCCCAATAAGATGTTGGTAAAACATCTGTTAGAAAAAGTACTTGCTCATCTTCTAAATATTCTGGTACAATTTGAGGACCTACATTAGCATAAGGTACTCTTAAGTATTCTGCCTGCCCGCCTTGATATCCACCAAATGTATTGCTATATCCAAATATTCCTCCAACTTCTCCATTGGGATTAGAATTATCACACTGACTATAATTTTCATGTTTGCATTGTTCACAATGTCCACAAGCTATAGGAAATGGTACAATAACTCTATCATTCTTCTTTAAATTTACTACATCAGGCCCTACCTCTTCTATTATTCCCATAGTTTCATGTCCAAGCCTAAACCCCTTTGGCATATTTGGAATCATTCCATGAATTAAATGTAAATCAGAACCACAAATAGCTGTAGATGTTACCCGTACAATAATATCATCACGCTTTTCAATTTTAGGGTCTTCAACAGTTTCCAATTCAACATCTTTGATTCCATTATAAATAATTGCCTTCATTGCTCTACCTCCAGTTAATTTTTATACTATTATTCCCTGAAGGTAAAGTAATTATTATCTATTGTTAATTCCTATTCAAAACTTATAGACTTTTCCATTATTATTTATTATTTTTTAACCACATAATAGCACTATATGTATGTATAGCTGCTCCTAACATAATATAAACACTTGGAACTTCATATGAATAAGAAGCAAAATCTTCTGAGCCCATTCCACCCCCTTCAAATAAAACTACTGATTTTTCACCTATTAATTCTTTTATATAAGAAGTAACTTCTTTTGCTAAATCTGTATCATTAGCTAATGGTGGCACTGAAGATAATTCTATTAATTCAGCTTCTCCCCTAAACATTTTCGCAGTAGATACAACTATCTCATTCATTCTCTTAAAAATAAATTCTCCAACTTCTTTATCTAAACTTCTTATAGTACCTTCCATAATTACTTCACCTGGTATTATATTAGGCACATCACCACCAACAAACTTACCTATTGTTACTACTGCTGATTTAGTAACTGATATTTCTCTTGATATAATCTCTTGTAAAGATATATATATATGAGCTGCTATATTTATTGGGTCAACTCCTAATTCTGGCATAGCCCATGGCAACTAGTCCCTTTAACCACTATTCTAAACCTATTGCACCCTGCAATACTAGTTCCTAATCCACATAATACTACATTTGAATGTGTACCTGAATGTACATGCATTGCCATAGCTGCATTAACCTTAGGATTTTCAAGAACACCTGCTTTTATCATTTTTTTAGCACCTGTAAAACCTTCTTCATCTGGTTGAAAAATTAACTTAATAGTTCCCTCTATTTCATCTTGATTTTCTTTAAGTAATCTAGCTGCACCTAAAAGCATTGCTGTATGCATATCATGACCACAAGAATGCATGCATCCATTAGTTGATTTAAAATCACATGTAGTTTCTTCTTTTACTGGTAATGCATCCATATCTGCTCTTAATAAAAATGTCTTTCCTGGTTTATTTCCTTCAATTGTAGCCACTATTCCACTTTCACAAATTTCTTTAGGACAATATCCAAATTCTTTTAATTTATCCATTACATATTTTTTAGTCTTAGGTAATTCTTCTCCAACCTCTGGATTGCTATGAATAGTTCTCCTATAACTTATAATATCCTCTTTTATTAACTTTGCTTGTTCAATAAATTTATTCACAAGTCCACCGTTGCCAAAACCTTATAAAACTTTATAAAGTATGTTTAATTCCTTATTC
>JAKSUK010000087.1 GCA_024409095.1 Clostridium sp. | reverse complement strand
AGCGTCGATGGTACTGCACGGGGGACTGTGTGGGAGAGTAGAACGTTGCCAGGTAATGTGGCTCGATAGCTCAGTCGGTAGAGCAGAGGACTGAAAATCCTCGTGTCCCTGGTTCGATTCCTGGTCGAGCCACCAGGTAAAAGCACTAACTTATGTTAGTGCTTTTTTTATATTAAAATAGTTGCATATTATACTATATTAATAAAAAATTTATAGAAAAAATAAGATATAATACATTTTTTATCAAAAAAAGAAAAAAGTATGGTATAATAATGGAAACTATACTATATTAGCTTAAAAAGGAGAAAAAACATGGATAATAAAGTTTTAGTAACTATAGCAGGAAGAGAAATTACAGAAAGAGATTTAGAGGCAATAATATCAAGATATCCTCAAGATAAAAAAGCATATTTTGATTCAGAAATGGGAAGAAATCAATTATTAGAACAATTAGTTTCTTTTGAATTAATGAATAAATTAGGAACTGAAATGGAATTAGATAAAACTGAAGAATATAAATTAGCATTAGAGCAAATGGAAAAAGATTTATTAACTCAAATGACAATTAATAAAGTAATGTCAGATGTTACTGTAACAGATGCTGATGCTGAAACTTTCTACAATGAACATTCAGAAGAGTTCAAAACACCAGAAACAGTTTCTGCAAAGCATATATTAGTAGATTCAGAGGAAAAAGCAAAAGATATAGAAGCAAAAATTTCAAATGGAGAAATATCATTTGAAGAAGCTGCTGGACAATTCTCAACTTGCCCATCAGGACAACAAGGTGGAGATCTTGGAGAATTTGGTAGAGGAATGATGGTTCCAGAATTTGAAGAAGCTGCATTTGGTTTAGAATTAAATACTGTAAGCCAACCAGTTAAGACTCAATTTGGATATCACTTAATAAAAACAGAATCTAGAAATGAAGCATCAATAGCTAAATTTGAAGATGTTAAAGAACAAATAATTGGTAACTTAATGCAAAAAGCTCAACAAAACAAGTATGCTCAATTAATGAAAGAATTAGAAGCTAAATACGAAGTTAAAAGAGCTTAATAATAGTTATAAACAAAAAAAGGAGTGCAGTAACACTCCTTTTTTTATAGTAGTTCTTTATAGCTATATATATACTTATCAGCTTTTTCTTTTAATATATTTAAATCTTTTTCAGATGATTTATCATAAATAGCAGTAACATTCATACCAGCTAATTTAGCTCCACCTACCGCAGCTATTATATCTTCAAATACCATACAATCAGCAGGATTTACATTAAGTTTTTCAGCAGCTAGTAAATATATATCAGGATTATCTTTTCCTTTCTGTACTTCATCTGTAATAGTAATAGAATCAAATAAGTCATAAATTCCATTGCTTTTTAATGTAGCCTCTAATAATGGTTTTGAATTGCTTGTAGCTAAACCTATCTTTATACCAGATTTTTTTAGGCTATGTAAATATTCTTTAGCACCTTCTTTAAGAAATACATTATTAGAATATTCATTATAAGCCATTTCATGCCATTCATCCATTATAGATTCTACTGACTCATCAATACAGAAAGTTGTTTTAAAATATTGAGCTACTTGTTTAAAGCTTAAATGAGTTATATTATCTTTTAAATTTTTAGGAACAGCATGTCCTCTTTTTGCTAAGAATTCTATATCTATTTTTTCCCATACCCACATAGAATCTACAAGTGTACCATCTAAATCAAATATTGCAGCTTTTATTGTATTCATATTAAATCTCCTTTATAAAAATGCAAAAAAAAAGATAGGTTAAAACCTATCTTGGTCGGGGTGACAGGGATCGAACCTGCGACCTCATGGTCCCAAACCACGCGCGCTCCCATCTGCGCCACACCCCGTAGTACATTTAATATTATAATTTATAAAATTACAAATGTCAACATATAATTTAAGTTTTCTTAAAAAATTTAAATTATATGTTATTTAAAAAGGATTATTAAAAATAAGTTTATATTGACTTTAATAAGTAAACATTAAAAATTACCATTGAAGGAGATTTCCATAAGTGATATAATGGTAATAAGTCACTAAGGAGAGGGGGAAGGTCGTAAGACCAATAAAAAATGAAAAGAAAAGTACTATCGGCACTACTTACGGCAACATTAATATTTAGTATTGGAATGCCAACTTTTGCAACACCTAATGAAGAAGTGATCGAAAATCAAGCAAAATACGAAGAATTAACAGCTAAAATAGATGAAACAACAGCTCAAGTATATGCATTAAGCTCAGAAATAGAAAAGTTAATTGAAACTATAGAAGCTAATAAGGCTGAAGTTGATGAAATTAAAATAGAAGTTAAAAATACTGAAAAGGATATAGAAACAACTAAAGCAGATATAGATAATAGTGAAGAGGTTTTAGCAAAAAGAATTAGAGAGTTTCACAAATCAGGTGGACAAGTAAACTATCTAACTCTTTTATTTAGTGCAGAAAGCTTTAATGATTTAATCAGTAAAATAGATTCTACAACAAGAATAGTTAATATTGATAAAGAACTTATAGCAGAGCTAGAAGCGAAGAAAGAAAGCTTAAATCAAAAAGTAACTAATTTAGAAACAAGAAAAGCTGAAGTAATAAAGCTTACAGAAGAAAATGAAGCTGCTCTTGCAGAATTAAATGCAAAAAAAGCAGAACAAGAAGAAGCTATAGAACAATTAAACATAGAACAAGAAGAGTTTGAAAAGAACTACTTATCAGTATCAGAAAGAAAGTTAGTTGAATATCAAATGTCAGTATTAAGTGATTCAAGAAATACATCTGAAATACAAGCCGCTATAGAACAATTAACAAGTATAAGAGACAATCAATTAAAGAGTGAGACAGTAAAACAAGAAATATCTGATGCTATATATTATGGAACAATAAAAATTGAAGAAATAATAGAAGAAGAAGCAATAGCTAGAGCTAGAGCAGCAGAAGAAGCAGCAATAGAAGCAGCAAAACAACAGCAAGCTGCATCTCCAAATAGAGGAGAAACTACTATTGGAAGCATATCAGGAAGTGTATCATCTTCAGGAAATGGTATAGTAAGTTATGCATATAATTTCATAGGAACTCCATATGTATATGGAGCAACAGGTCCAGATACATTTGATTGTTCAGGATTTACAAGCTATGTATATGCAAATGCAGCAGGTATTAATATAACTAGAACTACTTATACTCAAATGAATGTTGGTACTGCAGTATCATATGATCAATTACAACCAGGTGACTTAGTATTTACTTATAATGGAGATCATGTTGGTATATATGTTGGTGGAGGACAATATATCCATGCACCACAACCAGGTGATAGTGTTAAAGTAGGAAATATTACATCATTCTATTGTGCAAGAAGAATTTTATAATTAATATTTAAGGACTAGGAAATTTATCCTAGTCTTTTTATATGTGAATAAAAGTAATAACTAATAAAGGATTTAAATAAAGTTTTCTTAAAAGAAGTTTTTGTGTATACTATATAAGTAAGAAAATGAAAACCTAAAGAGTCGTATATATAACTTTGGAGGAATTAGAGTTTATGGATATAAATAAAGATGAAAGCATAGATGATTTAGATTTAAATGGATTAAAATTGATACAAAAAGAAAAGGCTTTTAGATTTGGAATAGATGCAGTTATATTATCTGATTTTGCTAATGTAAAGTCTAAACATAGAGTAATTGATTTATGTACAGGTACAGGTATAGTACCATTTCTTATTTATGGAAAATATAATCCTAAGGAAGTTTGGGGAATTGAAATTCAAGAAGAAATGGCAGAAATGGCACAAAGAAGTTCTAAACTTAATGAAGTTGAGGAAATAGTTAAATTTAAATGTGCTGACTTAAAAGATAAAAATCTTGTTAAGGAATTAGGAAGGTTTGATGTACTTACAGTAAATCCACCATATAAGCTAAATAATGCTGGTATAGTAAATCCAAGCGATAAGTTGGCTATTGCTAGACATGAAATTCTTTGTAATTTGGAAGATGTAATTGCTTCAGCTAGAAGATTGCTTAAGGATAATGGAAGAATGTTTATTGTACATAGACCAGAAAGATTAGCAGATATATTTGGTTTAATGAGAAAATATAATATTGAGCCTAAGAGAGTGAAAATGGTACAGCCTAATGTAAATAAGGCTCCAAATATTGTGTTAGTAGAAGGTCAAAGAGACGGAGGCGCATTTTTAAAATGGGAAAAGCCTTTATATGTTTATGATGAAGAAGGAAACTTCAGTAGAGAAATAGATGAAATATATGGAAGGATGAAGTGATATGAGTAAAGGTAAATTATATTTAGTTCCAACACCTATAGGGAATTTAAAGGATATTACTTTAAGAGCCTTAGAAGTTCTAAAAAGTGTAGATGAAATTGCCGCGGAAGATACAAGACAAAGTTTAAAGCTTTTAAATCACTTTGAAATTAAAAAGCCTCTTTTTAGCTATCATCAACATAATGAACAAGGTAAAAGTGAGTATATAATAAATAAGCTAGAAGATGGAATTAGTATAGCATTAGTTACTGATGCTGGTACTCCAGGAATATCAGATCCAGGAAGTGTAATAGTAAGTAAATGTATTGAAAATAATATAGACTTTGAGGTTCTTCCGGGAGCAACAGCAATTACAACAGCACTTGTATATTCAGGCTTAGATACTACAAAATTTGTTTTTAGAGGATTTATTCCAAGAGAAACTAAAGATAGAAAAATTCTTGTAGAGGAAATAAAAGATAAGAAAGAAACATTAATATTTTATGAATCACCGCATAGATTATTAGATACATTAAGCTTTTTAAAGGATTCTTTAGGAAATAGAAGTATTGCAGTATGTAGAGAACTTACTAAATTACATGAAGATATATTTAGAGGAACTTTAGAAGAGGCATATAATAATTTTTTAGAAAATAAACCAAGAGGGGAATTTGTATTAGTTTTAGCAGGAAAAAGTGAAAGTGAAATAAGAGCGGAATTGGAAGAAGAATTTAGTGCCTTTACAGTAGAGGAACATCTTAAGGATTTAATAAATAAAGGAATGGATAAAAAAGAAGCAATAAAGACTGTTTCTAAGATGAGAAACATTCCTAAAAAAGAAGTATATAAAAGTGCAATAGATTTATAAAAGTAAAAAGCTAGTGAAATTCACTAGCTTTTTTATGTATAATTATTTGTTATCTGTCTTTAATTCGTTTAAGCAATTTTTACAGATGTTTTTACCTTTGTAGTTAACTACATCTCTAGCATCTCCACAGAAGATACAAGCTGGTTCATATTTCTTTAATATGATTTGCTCACCATCTACATATATTTCTAAAGCATCTTTTTCTGCTATATCTAAAGTTCTTCTTAATTCTATTGGAATAACTATTCTTCCTAGTTCATCTACTCTTCTAACAACTCCAGTTGATTTCATTTATAAATTCCTCCTAAAACAAGTTTCGACATTTGGTAGATTTATATTACCAAATATGTAATATAAAGTCAATAATTTAATATAAAAAATATTAAATTATAGAAAATAATTGATATTTTTTTTATTTACTAATAACTATACTACCATATATTTGAAAAGTCAAGTTTATTTTTTTTAATAAATAGTTAATTTTTTAGTATAAAAATGGCTTGTACACTGAAATCATAGATAAATTACACTAATGATTTAAAATTATTAAAAAATAATATATAAAATAAGAAAATAATGTAAAAATAAATTTGTTGCATATTTATACATAGATTTAAAAACCTATTAAGTAATAAACTGGTAATATAAGCGATAATAAAATATATATATAAATATTAAAAAGGATGGAAAAACTTATTAAATAGGTAAATAAACTTGTAATAAGTTTATATTTACTATATAATGGTGATAGTAATATGGAGAAAGAGAGGTGAAAATACGTGGTAAAAAGAATGGATATGGATTATATACAACAAGTAGCAGAGCAAATGGCAGATAACACAATGATATCTTACGATGATTTACCTAAGTATGATCTTTTTTTATCTCAAGTTATTGATTTCTTAAACGATAAGTTTACAGATGATAAATACACAAATAATATAGTGCAGAATTATATAAAGAGTGAAGTAATAAGTAAGCCTGAAGATGGTAAGAAGAGAGGCTATACAAAGATACATTTAGTTCAGTTAGTATTATTAAGTTACATGAGACCAATACTGACTACTGAAGAAATTAAAAAAGTATTTAGTTTAGCTTTTAATGAAATTAATGACAGGTCAGATGATATAATATCTTGGGAAACTGCTTATAAGATATTTTCAGAGACACAAAGCCAGAGCATAAAAGAAGGTATTGCAGAGGAAATTGTAGATGAAGAAAAGTTAAATAATATTATAAAAGGATTTAACTTAAATGAAAAAGATGAAAATAGTATAAGGACTTTCGTAGTGGTTATTTCATTAATAGCTCAAGCAAGTGCTATAAAGAAGTTAGTACAAAAGATAGTAAATGAATATCATTCATAAAAGACTACATATATATTTATAGTAGTCTTTTTTATTTTTTAACCTTAATGTGCGAAATTCTCCCATCTTCTAAAGTGGGAGATGGATAG
>JAKSUK010000086.1 GCA_024409095.1 Clostridium sp. | reverse complement strand
AAGGCAATAATGTCAACAAATAAAGATCATTTACCTAGAGCAATGTATATTGCTAGAAGAATTGGGATGGAAGCATATGGTATTGCTTCGGACGGAAGGCAGTACGATAGAATGAAGAAATATAAAAAAAGAGAAAGATTAGCACAAATTAAAGATTTTTTTCTAGTGAATTTATTTAGAAGAAAATTTAATTAAAATGGGAGGCGTAATTTTTGAATACTTATACATTAATAACTGGTGGCAGTGATGGCATTGGTTTGGAGTTAGCAAAGTTATTTGCAAAGGATAAACATAATTTAGTGTTAGTAGCAAGAAATATTGAAAAATTAAATAAGGCTAAACAAATATTAAAATGCCAAGGAGTAGATGTAAAAATAATATCTATGGATTTATCATCTATGGAAGAGTGTCAAAGACTTATAGATTATATTGAGGATAGAAATATATTAGTAGATACTTTAGTTAATAATGCTGGAATAGGATCATTTGGAGAATTTAAAAATATAAGTTGGGAAAAGGAAGAAGCACTTATTGATATTAATATTAAGGCTCTTAGTAAGCTGACTAAGCACTTTTTACCTAAGATAATAAAATTAAAGCAAGGAGGAATATTAAATGTAGCTTCTACAGCAGCATTTTGTAGTGGACCTAAAATGGCTACATATTATGCTTCAAAAGCTTATGTTTTAAATTTAACTGAAGCAATACATGAAGAGGTTAGAAATTATGGTATTAAAGTAAGCTGTCTTTGCCCAGGACCAGTAAAGACAGCTTTTCAAATGAAATCAGGAATTGAAAAATCTGAGGGAGCAAAAAAATATCTAATGGAAGCAGAAGATGTTGCTAAAGAAGGATATAAAGGGTTTAAAAAAGGGAAAGTGATAATAGTGGCAGGAGTTAAAAATAAATTTTTAGTTAAGATAAATAAATTTGCTCCAAGAAGTATAGTTCGTAAGATAGTTTTGAAAACTAATGGAAAATAAAATCAATATTTAATATTGACATTAAGTGGTAAAAAATATAAAATTATAGAAGAATATTAAAAAGTACACTTTAAATTGGTCCAGAGAGGCCAGAAAGGAGTATGTAGGTATGTTATACGCAAAGCACTATAACTATAGTTACATAGTTGAATCATTAAATAAGTTTTCTAACTACGGTTTTAAATATTTAAAGGATAATAAGAGATAATTTTACATTAAATTAGCTCTCTATTATCCTTTTCTTTTTAAAGATTTAAGAAGCTTAAAAGTGTATTTTTAAAAAGTTTGTAAATAAAACTAAAGGGAGGACTAAATAATGAAAGCAAGGCTTATACTTGAAAATGGAATGATTTTTGAAGGCAATGCATTTGGATATTTAAAAGAAAGTGTTGGAGAAATTGTATTTACTACAGGAATGACAGGTTATCAAGAGGTTTTAACAGATCCGTCATATTAT
This sequence comes from Clostridium sp., assembly GCA_024409095.1. GTDB lineage: Bacteria > Bacillota > Clostridia > Clostridiales > Clostridiaceae > Clostridium. The sequence goes on along the minus strand of JAKSUK010000086.1, from coordinate 5,179 downwards.
GGTCAAATTGTAACTATGACATATCCTCTTATAGGAAATTACGGAATAAATTTAGATGATTCAGAATCTAAATCACCAAAGGTAAAAGGATTTATTGTAAGAGAAAACTGCAATTTCCCAAATAACTTTAGATGTGAAATGCAATTAGATGATTATTTAAAGCAAAATAAGATAATTGGTTTAGAAGGCATAGATACAAGAGCTTTAACAAAAATATTAAGAAATAATGGAACTATGAAAGGTATTATTTCTTTAGAAAGTGAAACTTTAGATGAAGTAAAAGAAAAAATAGAAAGTTTTTCAAATAAAGAAGCAGTTAAAATAGTAACTACTAAAAATTCATATACTATTGAAGGCTTAGGAAAACATGTAGCAATAATGGATTTTGGAATAAAGACAAATATAATAAGAAATTTTCAAAAGAGAGGATGCAAAATAACAGTATTTCCAATGAATACAAGAGCTGAAGAAATCTTAGCAGTAAATCCTGATTTAGTATTTTTATCAAATGGTCCTGGAGATCCAGAGGATTTAACAGAAGTGATTGAAAATATTAAAAAATTAGTAGGGATAAAACCAATAGTAGGTATTTGTTTAGGACATCAATTATTAGCATTAACACTTGGTGGGCATACAACAAAGTTAAAATTCGGACATAGAGGATGCAATCATCCAGTTAAAGATTTAGAAAGAAATATGGTTCATATTACATCACAAAATCATGGGTATGTAGTAAATGAGTTGCCAGAAGATGTGGTAGCAACACATATAAATATAAATGATGGAACAATAGAAGGTATGAAACATACTAAATTACCAATATACTCAGTTCAATTCCATCCAGAGGCAGCAGCAGGACCAAAGGATAGCGAATATATATTTGACAAGTTTATGGAATATGCACTTTAGGAGGATTTTAGGATGCCATTAAATAAGAATATTAAAAAAGTTTTAGTTATAGGATCAGGTCCAATTATTATAGGTCAAGCAGCAGAGTTTGATTATTCAGGAACTCAAGCATGTCAAGCATTGAAGGAAGAAGGTATAGAAGTTGTATTAGTAAATTCTAACCCAGCTACAATAATGACAGATAAAGAAGTTGCAGATAAAATTTACATAGAGCCATTAACAGTGGAATTTTTAGAAAAAGTAATTGCAAAAGAAAGACCAGATAGCTTACTTGCAGGAATGGGTGGACAAACAGGATTAAACCTTGCTGTAGATTTACATGATGCTGGAATTTTAGATAAATATAATGTTAAAGTAATAGGAACATCAATATCATCTATTAAAGAAGGTGAAGATAGAGAACTATTCAGAAATATGATGAATAGAATTAATGAACCAGTTATCACTTCAGAAATAGTAACAGATATGGAAGCAGGATTAGCTTTTGCAAATAAAATAGGTTATCCAGTAATAGTAAGACCAGCATATACACTTGGAGGTACTGGTGGAGGTATAGCTGAAAATGAAGAAGAGCTAAAGGTTATATTATCATCAGGATTACAATTAAGTACAATAGGACAAGTGCTATTAGAAAAATCAGTTAAGGGATGGAAAGAAGTAGAATATGAAGTTATGAGAGATTCTTACGGAAATTGCATAACTGTATGTAATATGGAAAACATAGATCCAGTTGGAATACATACTGGAGATAGTATAGTAGTTGCACCATCTCAAACTTTATCAGATAAAGAATATCAAATGCTTAGAACAGCATCTATAAATATTATAAATGCTGTAGGAATAGAAGGTGGATGTAATGTACAATTTGCATTAAATCCAAATTCATTTGAATATGCAGTAATAGAAATTAATCCAAGAGTTTCAAGATCATCAGCATTAGCTTCAAAAGCAACAGGATATCCAATAGCAAAGCTAGCAGCTAAGATAGCTTTAGGATATGGTTTAGATGAAATAAAAAATGCAGTAACACAAAAAACTTATGCTTGTTTTGAACCTACGCTTGATTATGTAGTAGTGAAGATACCAAAATGGCCATTTGACAAATTCTTTACAGCAGATAGAGAGCTTGGAACAAAAATGATGGCAACAGGAGAAATAATGGCTATTGGAGCTAACCTAGAAGCTGCTTTATTAAAAGGTATAAGAAGTTTAGAAATAGGAAAATACTCTTTAGACCATCCAAAATTTAAGGAAATGAGCATTCAAGAATTAAAAGAGGCAGTAATGAAGCCAGATGATGAAAGATTATTTGCCTTAACAGAAATGATAAGAAGAGATTATAGAATCGAAAGCATAGCTAAGATAACAGGTATAGATATGTTCTTCTTAGAAAAATTCAAATGGATAGTAAATGAAGAAACAAGATTAAAATTATCATCAATAGATAAATTAGATAAAGAATGGTTATTAAAGCTTAAGAAAAAAGGATTCTCTGATAAGGCTATTGCAGATATGCTTAAAGTTACACCAGATGATATCTATAGATTAAGAAATATATGGAATATAAAGCCTGCATATAAAATGGTTGATACATGTGGTGGAGAATTTGAAGCATTATCACCATACTACTATTCAACTTATGAGCAATTTGATGAAGTTGAAGTATCAGATAAGAAAAAAGTTATTGTAATAGGTTCAGGTCCAATAAGAATAGGGCAAGGAATTGAGTTTGATTATGCTTCAGTACATTGTGTAATGGCTCTTAAAAAGATGGGCATTGAAACTATCATTGTAAATAATAACCCAGAAACAGTAAGTACAGACTTTAATATTTCAGATAAGCTATACTTTGAGCCATTAACTGAAGAAGATGTATTAAATATAATTGAAAAAGAAAATCCAGATGGAGTAATACTTCAATTTGGTGGTCAAACAGCTATAAAGTTAGCTAACTTCTTAAAGGAAAAAGGTATAAATACTTTAGGAACTACAGCTGACCAAATCGATATGGCTGAAGATAGAGAAAAGTTTGAAGAATTACTTGAAAAGTTTGATATAGCAAGACCTAAGGGTAAAGGTGTATGGACTTTAGAAGAAGGTATTGAAGAAGCAAGAAGACTTGGATTCCCAGTGTTAGTTAGACCATCATATGTTTTAGGTGGACAAGGAATGGAAATAACTCATGATGAGGAAGAATTAACTTATTACTTAAAGAATACATTTATTAAAGATAAGAAAAATCCAATCCTTATAGATAAATATTTAATGGGAAGAGAAATTGAAGTAGATGCTATTTCAGATGGTGAAAATATATTAATTCCTGGTATAATGGAGCATTTAGAAAGAGCTGGAGTTCACTCAGGAGATTCTGTAACAATGTATCCAAGTCAAAACATAAGTGATAAGATTAAGGCTGATGTTTTAGATTATACTAAGAAACTTGCTTTAGCAATTGGTATAAAAGGTATGATTAATATACAATTCATAGAATTTGATGGAAAATTATATGTAATAGAAGTTAATCCAAGAGCTTCAAGAACAGTTCCATATATAAGCAAGGTAAGTGGAGTACCAATAGTTGATATAGCAACAAAAGTAATGCTAGGTGCAAAATTAACTGATTTAGAATATGGAGTAGATGTATATAAAGAGCCAGAATTAGTATCAGTAAAAGTACCAGTATTCTCAACACAAAAGCTTCCAAAGGTTGAAGTATCTTTAGGACCAGAAATGAAGTCTACTGGGGAAGTATTAGGTGTTGGTAGAAATGTTAAAGAAGCTTTATATAAAGGCTTTGTTGCAGCTAATATGTATCCTTCAAATAAAAAAGGAAAGATACTTGCAACAATAAATAAACATGATAAATCTGAATTCTTAATAATAGCAAAGGATTTAGCAAAGGCTGGATATAAGTTTGTTGCTACAGAAGGAACTTGTAAGTTATTAAAGGAAGCAGGAATAGAAGTAGAGCAAGTTAGAAGACTTAATGAATCATCACCAAATATTCTTGATGTAATTAAAAATAAGGAAGTAGATTTAGTAATTAATACACCTACTAAGGGAAATGATTCTAAGAGAGATGGTTTCTTAATAAGAAGAGCTGCTGTTGAAAGAAATATAGGAGTTATTACAGCCCTTGACACTTTAAGAGCTATTGCAGAAGTTAAGGTTGAAGAACTTGAAAATAAAGATTTAGAAGTATTTAATATGGCAGAATAATATTTAGGTAAGTACCAAATGTAATTTTATATTTGGTGCTTGCCTTAATTTTTTTTATTAAGCTATATATTTTTACTAATAAGATAATATAAGATATACTATATATATGCAAAGTGAAAATAATCTTTATAGAGAAGATATAAATTGGAGTGAGATTATTATGGATAAAAGATATGAAGCTATAGGAGTATTAGATTCTGGTCTTGGTGGCTTAAGTGTTTTAAGAGAAGCAATAAAAATAATGCCTAATGAAAATTTTATATATTTTGGTGATTCAAAAAATGCTCCATATGGAGTGAAAAGTTCAGAGCAAGTAAAAAAGCTGACTTTTGATGTAGTAGAATATTTATTAGGTAGAGGTGTGAAAGGTATAATGGTTGCCTGTAACACAGCAACTAGTGCAGCTGTAGCAGATCTTAGAATTAAGTATCCAGATCTTCCAATAGTAGGTATAGAGCCAGCGTTAAAACCAGCAGTTAATAATAGTAAAGAAGGCAAAATATTAGTTATGGCAACACCAATGACTTTAAAAGAAGCTAAGTTTCATAAGCTTTTAGATAGGTATAGGGATATGAGAGAGATAGACCCTGTACCATGCGGAGGGTTAATGGAATATGTTGAGCAGGGAATTTTAGAAGGGGATGAACTAGAAGATTATTTAAGAGAAAAGTTAGAGCCATTTATGGATAGTAAAATAAGCTCTATAGTATTAGGATGTACGCATTATCCTTTTGTAAGAAATGCTATAACAAAAGTAGTTGGACAAGATATAGATATAATTGATGGAAGCTTAGGTACATCTAAAGAACTTATGAGAAGGATAAAGGAAAAGGATTTATTGAATGATAGTACTGAAAAAGGAACTATTGAAATGATAAATTCATCTGGCAAAGAAGAATTAATAGATTTATGCTGGAAGCTTATAAAAATGTAAGAGAATCGTTTTATAGCGGTTCTTTTTTATTTTAAAAAAATATTGTTAAAATATTGACAAAAACATAAAAAGAGAATATTATATAAATATAGAGTGAATTTTCAGAAAATTTAAAAA
>JAKSUK010000085.1 GCA_024409095.1 Clostridium sp. | reverse complement strand
TAATATAAATTTTATTTTTTCTTACCTCTTTTTATATTATATTATATTTTTTTATTTTTTTCTATGTTTTTAAGTTTTTTTTAACTGTATTAAATTTACAAGCATAACTATGTAACATAAAAAAGAAATCTACTTTAAAAGTTAGATTTCTTTTTTTGAATTTTATCTTTATTGAACTAAAATATCAGTAATCTTAACATCTATAATGCTTCCTTTTGTTAAATTAGAATTTATTCTTTCAACTAAGTTTTGTTTTAAATTTAATTCATTTTCAGCAGAAAAATCTGTTGATTTTAATGATTTTAAGTAAAAAATCGTTGAATCTTTTAAAGCAATATTTTTTGTTGTGATTTCTTCTATTAATTCTGTATTCGCACTATCATAGCTAAGTGCTACTGACACACTTAGATATTTTCTTCCGCCTTCATCACTTAAATTAACTAATATTTCTCCTAATTCAGCATACTCTTCTACTATAACTACTTCTTTAGGTTCTGCATTTTTAGACATTGTAAAATATACTCCTAAGAAAACAGCTATACCAATTACAATTAATGCAGCTATTGTAATAATAATAAATTTCAAATTACTTTTTTTCTTTTCCTCTGCCATCTCTTACTCCTCATTATCATTTGTCATTATTAGTATATTAACTCTTCTATTTCTAGCCATATTTTCTTCAGTATCATTATTTGCTACAGGTTGATATTCACCATATCCTGTAGCACTTAATCTTCTAGGATTAATACCTTCAGTTTCAACAAAGTATCTTACTACATTTACAGCTCTATCCACTGAAAGTTCCCAGTTAGATGGAAAATCAGCAGTTGAAATAGGTCTATTATCTGTATGTCCTTCAACCATAATATTATTATCTAATGATGATATTAATTTAGCTATTGAAGATAATATTTCTTTACTATCATTCCTTAAACTAGACTTAGCCGTTTCAAAAAGTATATTTTCTCTTAATTGAATTACAATACCTCTTTCACTTTCTATTATTTCTACTACAGATTCTAATTCATGCTCTTCTAAAAATTTATTTACTTTCTGATACATACTTTCCTCTATTTTATCTCCATCAATATCATCAGTTGGAATTTCTCCTCCTATTAATGGTACATCACCATTATATAAACTATATTCAAGGATACTATCACCACTTTCACCTGCCATTACACTTCTAAAGGCTTGAGAAAGAGCTTTCATTTTTGCTTCATCTACTGATGACATTGCATATAAAAGTACAAAGAACGTCATTAACAGAGTAACACAATCGGAATATGTAGCTAACCATTCATCTCCACTTGGTTCATCACGCTGTACTTTTTTTCTAGCCATGCTTACGCAACTCCTTCTGTATTTTCTGAATTATTATTTATATAGTCTAATCTATCCTTTTGCGGTAAGTAAGTTAAAAGTTTTTCTTCAACAATTCTTGGATTTACTCCTGATTGTATTGCTAAAATACCTTCTAACATCATAGTTCTTATACTACTTTCAATACCACATTGTCTTTTTAAATTAGCACCTATTGGATTACAGAAGTAATTAGCTAAGAATGAACCATAGAAAGTTGTTAATAAAGCTACACCCATACCTACAGCAATACTTTGTATATCATTTAAGTTTTGCATCATTTGAACTAACCCTATAAGCGTACCTATCATACCAAATCCTGGAGCATATCCTCCCCAAGCACTATACATACCAGCTACATTCATACCTCTATTTTCAGCTTCATAAATTTCTAACTCTAATATTTCTTTAATTGTCTCTGGTTCAATACCATCAACTACCATCTGCATACCTTTTTTAAAGAAATCATCAGTAATATTACTAATTTCTTCTTCTAAAGATAATAAACCATCTTTTCTAGCTCTTTGAGATAAATCAGAAAATTGCTTTACTATATCTTTTTGAGATGCACTGTTTTCTTTAAACGCATTTCCAAGTGCACCAAACATAGCTTTTATTTCATCCATAGTATATGTAATAAAAAGAGCACTTAATGATCCTCCCACGCATATAAATATTGATGGAATATCAATAAATATACTAAAAGGCCCACCTGAAACAATTCCATATCCAATTAATGCTGCCCCAAGTACAAACCCAGCCGGCGTCATAATATCTGTTTTTTTCATATTCATCTCCCCTTAAAATCTATAGGTAGCTATTTTGTTTTTATATCTAATAACTTTTTCCTTAACTTCATCAATAGATTCTAAAACAATATATTTTTTCCCATTAGTAAGTGTAATGATAGTCTCTGGAACCTCTTCTATTTTTTCTATGTGATCTGCATTTAAAGCAAATTCTTTATTATTCATCCCTGTTAAATCTATCACTATTAAAATCTCCTTCTCATTTGTATAAATTAAAAATATTTAATGATGAATTATATATTTATAACTCATCATCAGTTATTTATTTTTATCTTTTTAAATTAATTATTTCTGAAAGAATTTCATCACCAGTTGTAATAGTTTTTCCAGCTGCTTGGAAAGCTTTTGTTGCAACTATCATATCTGTAAATTGCTCTGTCATATCTACTCCTGACATTTCTAAATATCCTTGAAGTATATCTCCATATCCTTTACTTTCTCTATTAGATACTCCATTATTACCACTTGATAATATAGCTGTTCCAGAACTTGCTGTATTTTGGTACATATTATTTCCTACAGAAGATAATCCCTCTTCATTTTTAAAGCTTGCCATTGCTAGTTGTCCTAAAACTGTAATTTCTCCTGTTTCTAAAACCCCTGTTATTAAACCAGATGAAGATATACCAAAGCTTTTTATTGCTAAATTTTTACCATCTTTCTCTACTGTATCTGGTATTTTTAAAGATATTAATTCATCATCTTTTATTTCAGTCTTATTATTTGATTCAACATATTTTATTTCACCATTAGCATTTATATTAGTAGTTATGTCCCCTGTTACAACATCTTTTTCTGATACAGCTGCATATCCTAATACTCTATATCCATTTGAAGTTAATAAATTTCCTTGATCATCTAAGCTAAAAGCTCCATCTCTTGTATAAGAAATATTTGTATTAGTTGTTATCTCATCTAATCCATTATTATTGTTAACAGAAACTGACTTATCATTTCCTGTTAACGCCTCACCTGATGCTACAATAAAATATCCAGTTCCATCTACTCCGACATCAAGAGCTCTTGATGTTGATTGCATTGACCCTTGAGACATTATTTTATCTATACTTGCTATTTGAGCTCCAAGTCCTACTTGCTTAATATTTACACCACCTGAATTAGTAGTAGCTGCATTAGCATTAGAAATAGTTTGACTAATTGTTGTACTAAAATTAACCCTTGAAGATTTAAAAGCAGTTGTACTAACATTTGCTAAGTTGTTCCCAATAACATCTAATTTAGTTTGATTAACTTTCATTCCTGTAATTCCTGAATATAATGATTTTATCATTGATTTATTCCTCCTAAGTTTTTATTTAGTTTACCTGTATCTGTCATTCAACAGGTTAAAGCCTCCTACTTGGTCCAGCTTTTTATTTTTATAGTATTACCACACTATCTATATTAGTAAAAACATTACTTTCTGCTCTGTCTTTTTCTACAGCAGTTATTAGTGTTCTATTTTCTATACTTGCTATCAGAGCTACATCTTTATAAATCATAACTGATTTTTTTGCTCCTTTTTCTTCTGCTAAATCAAAACCTTTTTTTATAGCATTCATATCTTCTTTAGCAAAATTTATATCATTTAATCTTTCAACAGCGTGCTTAGATAAAACAAAGCCCTTATCATCAATTTTCAATTTATTTAATACATCTTCAAACTTTATGCTACTATATTTAGTATTATTTAAACTTTCAAAATTTCCAACTGAATAAGCTTGTCCGTTAATTATTCTATATCCCATCACACACCTTCTTCTTACTATACTATTGGGGCATCTTGCACTTTTATAACAGAATTATAATTGTATTCTTTTATTTCTCCATTAGAAAGCTCAACTTTAAGATTAATTTGACCATTATCTCTTATTGCAGTTAATACTTTCCCACTTATTTTTTCTGTAGCTCCATCTTCTTTACTTGAAATAAGTTCGACATACTTTCCTATATATGAACTTGCTGTCATCATTGCAATATTAGTATTCATACTATTTAATGGGGCAAGTGAAGAATCTCCTGCATCTAAAACAGTTTCAACATATTTCATAGATACATCTATATATTTATTTTCACCTTTTTCATTAACTAAAACTGATAAAGTATAGTCACTACCATTGTTTCCACTTACGCCTTTTACTATTCCAGAATAAGGATTCCCTTCACTATCTGTAATTGAAAGTGTAACTCCTTTACCTACAATACTATAAGCTGATGAATTAGACATTGTAGCATTTAAATTTGACATTTGTTCCATACTTGAAAATTGCGCTAATTGTGTTACATATTGTGTTGAGTCAACATCTGCTGTTGGATCTAAATTAGATAATTCAGCCACTAGAATTTGTAAGAAAGCATTCTTATCTAATCCTCCACTTCCTTTTACAATTGCTGTACCCCTATCTGTATAACTTCCACTATTATATCCAGTTACTTTATTTGAAGTTGTACTTATATCTGACATATATATCATCTCCTATGCTAATAAGTTAACATTAGAAACCTCATTTAAAATTTCTTCTTGTTTTCCTTCTTCTTCAATGCTTATATTTTCATTACTCTCTATAAAATAATTTTCCTTTTCCTTTTCCTTATGGAACATACTTTCAAAACCTTGTCCACTGAAATATGTAGTATCTTCATTATATAATTCAATATTTACTTCATTTATAGCTATATTTTCATTAACTAAATATTTTTTTATTTCTTCAATATTAGAATTTAATAAATTATATGTTTCTTTAGATATAGACTTAATATCAGCTTTCATTATTCCATCTTCAGATAGTAATTTAATTGTTATTTCTCCTAATTCTTTAGGATATATTTTCACTGTAAGTTGTTGCAAATTATTTTTTGTCATATATTTTATATTAGTTACTATATCAGTAGTTATTGTTTCTTTATCAATATTTATTGGCTTATCTACAGTTACTATATTTTCAAAATTACTTTCTTTATTATTAATAATTTCTGAAATTATAATATTTTCTTCATTTAATGTTGTTTCTGAATCCTCTGTATTATCATCAATATTAGATAAAATGAGTTGTGTTAAAATATCGTCATCATTATTTTTCACAGTATTATCACTATCTATATTAAATACCATTTTCACAATATCTATGCCTTTAAATTCATTTTCGTCATTATTAAAATTAGAAGTTTCTATTACTTCAATAAAATTTTCCTTTTTTATTTCAACACCATTCTTATCAACTAAATAAGTTAGTAATTTATCTATATTATCTAAATTGTCAGTAGTATTCATAGTGTTTATATTTTCTATATTTAAGCTTTCATTACTATCAAACACTTCCAAAACTTCTTTATTTAATATATTAGTTGTTTCATTTTTAACAGTTATTTTAATACTTTCTTTATCTAAACTATCTAATTTTAAGGTTTCTAAATCTAAATTTATATCACTTGAATCTGCATCACTTAAGTTTGCATTACCCAAATCAAAATTTTCTACTTTTAAATTATCTAAATCTACATTTTGAAATTCTAAATTACTTAAACTCTTAAAATCTACATTTTCAACCTTTAAAGTATTTAAATTTCCTAGCTCTAAATTGCTAGATTCTACACTATCAACTACACTATCAAACTCTAAATCAATTTTTATAGGTAAAGAAGTGTTATCTACTATTGGAATATTTAATGTTTGAAGTAATAATACTAACTCTTCCATTATTGTCTCTTCTTGCGATTCATTTTCTATGTTTTCAATGAATTCATTTATATATTCAAATGTTTTTTCAGTAACCTCTGTATTATCTAATTCACTTACAAAAAGTTCTTTACTTATCATATCTTTTGTATCATTATTATCTACATTGCTCATTATAGTTTGAAAACTACTATTATCAATATCAATATTATGAACATCAGTATTATCAGTACCACTTTGAGTAAAATTTCCTATAAAAGCTCCCAAATTATTTATATTCATTATTTATTCACCTCTCTTCCAATCTTTCTCATATATGAATAAAGAGCAAACTCATCATTTGATATTTGTTCTTTTCTATTTTGTTCTGAAATAAATTCATTATATTTTTTTTCTCTTAAGATATCGACAGTCTTTCTTTCAATTTGCCTTACTCTCAATTGCTCTCTTCTATAGTCAACTTCTTTTTGCTTTTTCTTTATTTCAATTTCTGTTTGCTCAATACCTTTATTTAAGGCCATTAAGTAATTTTTTTTAATTTTTTGATAAACTAATGATTCATTGGGAATAATTCCATTATATTTCTCATAACTACTATTTAATTGATTAAGTTTATCATTTTAATGATTTAATTAATAAATATATACATGCTTATATACATTTAATTGTATATACTATAATTTTAAGGAGCAAGATTTATATATGGCTACAATTACAGGTTCTCCTGATATTACAGTTAAAGAAATAGACCTTACATCTTGGTCTAATTCTGAAAGTGGAACAACCGCTGCTCTTGTAGGTGAATTTGAATGGGGTCCAGTAGATTCA
>JAKSUK010000084.1 GCA_024409095.1 Clostridium sp. | reverse complement strand
CTCCATTTTAATTATTACTATAAATATTTATATGATTACACGTAATTTTTATACTACTTTTTTAATATAGTAAATAAAAAAGTCTTATGCATTAAAACTTAATACATAAGACCTTAACTAATTAATATTTTAGTTTAAAACTCTTCTTGCTCTGCTTACATGTCCCCATGGTACATCATTTATTCTAACATAATTTCCTGTATATGAAGCTTCTATCCATTGATTATCTCCTATATACATACCAACGTGTCCAAGATCTGCGCTAAATAATAAATCTCCTAATTGAACACTACTTAAATTTACTTCTATCCCAGCATTTATTTGAGAATAAGTAGTTCTTCCAACATTTATTCCAGCCTGAGCAAATGCCCATTGTACTAATCCTGAACAATCAAATGCACGATGACCTTGATTTACATAGCCTTCAGCATGGATATATTCACCATATGATGTATCCTCTGGGAATCTAATCTTTAACTCATTAAGTGAGTTAGTAGTAAGATATTCTCCAGAACCACCCCATACGTATGGTGCACCAACTTGTGCCTTCATAGAATTTAAAATTATACTATAGGCATCTGAATTTGAAAAACTTCCTGATGATGAATTATCATTTGAAGTTCCTCCCGTTCCAACTTGTATGTAATCTGAGTCTACATATCCTGTTGAATTTCTATAATTAATCTTATACCAATTTCCCTCTTGTCCAATAATCTCTACTGATTCATTATTAACTAAATATCCTAATACCATTCCACTTAAAGATGCACTTTTACGTACTCTTAAGTTTGAACCTTCAACATTAATAACATATCCACTTCTTACTGTAGAATTGTTATCTGTATCTATTTCTTCTGAAGTGTAATTTAATGTAACATAGTCTTTACTAACATATGCAGTTGAATTATTGTATAGTATCTTATACCAATTTCCATCTTCACCTATTATGTTAACTGAATCTCCTTCATATACACTACCTATAATTGCTGATGAAATTGATGCTTCTTGGCGTATTCTAAGAGAAGTATTTTCTAAACCATAAGCATATCCAACAGCTATTATTGAATAATTTCCTGAATTGTTTCCTACATTTCCTGTATTTCCTATAGAAATATAGTCTGCACTTACATATCCATATCCTCCATTGTATTGTATCTTATACCAACCATCTTCAATAGCTACAATAGATACTTGAGAATTATCTAAAACATATCCTATAACTGCTGAGTTTAAAGAAGCTCCGCTTCTTACTCTTAAGTTTGGAGCTGCATCATATACAGTTCCTGTATACATAACATCATATGTTGTAGATGATGAACCTTCTGATATTTCGTCAACATAATCTTCAAATACATATCCAGTTATATTATTATATTGTATTTGATACCACTGTTCACTTTTCGATATTATATCAAATTTTGTTCCTTCAATCATAGTCCCTAAAACTTCTGAAGATATTGATGCCTCTGCTCTAATTCTTAAATATGTTGAATCAACATTTACAACTTGTCCCTTATTTGATAATCTTCCATTAATATTTTGTTCATGATTATCATTTGATGTACTATCAGTAAAATCTACTGCATGGGCTTGAACTGAATTTAAAGCTAACATACCACCAATTACTCCTGATAAGGCTATAATCTTTTTAATTTTTACTTTCTGCATAGTAATATTCCCCCACCTCACTTATTTGATAGTTAATTGTCGTAAGATTTTAACTTCTCTCTAAAGTATTTATTTTACCACTTTTTTGCCATCCTTTCTATATAAAGTTTTATATTTTTACATAATTAAACTCAAAAAGAGCTGATAAACACTATCAGCTCTTCTTTAGCAATATACAATATGCTAATTTTTAATACTAATCTTTATATTTTGATAAAGTTCCACATGCACCATTCAGTGAAGTTATTGCTTGTTGAATAACTGCTTTATTTTCTGCTTTTTCTGCATCTCCTAAAGCTTGTTGTAATGAATTTACAGCTGACTGTACTGATGTCATGCTTTGATTAACATATTGTTTTGCTTTTCCTGGCAATTTCATCATCTCCTTATTACTTTTCTTGATATTATATTGCCCTTGTCTAAAATAATTATACATTGCTAATCAAATTGATTACTTCCTTTTTCCTTATATTAAAATTCTTTTCAGAATTCATTATTTTTACAACTTCACTTGTAATTCGTATTCCATCATAATACTCTCTAATTTTATAGCTATTTTCTTTAATTAAAGGATTTAAATCTATACATATTGGCATTTCAGTATAACTTCTTACTTCCCTTAAATACTCTTCTAACCTCTCAAGTGAATTTTTTTCATCACTATTTAGTTGATATAAACAATTAACAAAACCAGTACCACCTTGTGTTATCTTTTTTATTCTCTCTTTAGATGTTATTGCTACTATAGGTATTAAAGCTATATTATATTCTTTACATTCATTAAAAAGCTGTTCTTTTTCCTCTAAAGGAATATCGGGAACAATTATTCCTTTAACATTAATTTTACTTATCTCCTCAATAAAATATTTAATGCCCTTGCAATATATTAAATTGTAATAAACTGAAATTATTACTGGAATATTTAATTTTGAAGTTATCTCATCTATAATCTTAATACAGTCATTAAATTTTACTCCAGATAATAGAGCTTTATAATACGCATCTTGTACCACTCTTTCATGAGCAATCGGATCACTATAAGGAATTCCTAACTCTAATATACTTGCTCCAGCCTTTTCTATACTTTTTGCTATTTCTATAGTTTCGTATAAACTATTACTTCCTATAGATATAAATGGTATTATAGCTTTTTTATTTTCACCTTTTATTTCTTGAAAAATATCATTGATTTGCTTCATTATACCTCTCCTTTTCTTTCATAACTTGCAATAATATCTAAATCTTTATCTCCTCTTCCTGATAAGTTAACTAAAATTATTTGATCCTTAGGCAATTTTGTTGCTAGTTTCATTGCATAAGCTACTGCATGTGATGATTCTAAAGCAGGTATTATTCCTTCTACTCTCGTTAAAGTATAAAAAGCATTTACTGCTTCATCATCTGTTATAAATGTATATTCAGCTCTTTTAATATCGTTAAGATATGCATGTTCTGGCCCTATTCCAGGATAATCAAGCCCAGCTGATATAGAATGTACAGGTGATATATTTCCATCTTCATCACATAATATATAACTCTTCATACCCTGCAGTATTCCTTTTTTTCTTATTGCCATTCTTGCAGCGTGAAAAGGTGTATCTAAACCAAGTCCTCCGCCCTCAACTCCTATAAGCTTTACACCTTCATCTTCTATAAACGGATAAAATATACCAATAGAGTTACTTCCGCCACCTACAGCAGCTATAATATAATTAGGTAGTTTATTTTCTTTTTCTAATATTTGTACTTTAGCTTCATCTCCTATTACCCGTTGAAAATCCCTTACTATTGTTGGATAAGGATGTGGTCCAAGTGCTGAACCTAAAACATAAAAAGTATTTTCTAAATTTCTCACCCAATACATTATTGCTTCATTAACTGCATCCTTTAATATTCTTGAGCCACTCTTAACTTCATTAACTTTAGCTCCTAAAAGCTTCATTTTCCTTACATTTATACATTGTCTTTCTATATCCTCCTGCCCCATAAATATCTCGCACTTCATATTAAACATTGCTGCTACTGTTGCAGTTGCTACCCCATGTTGACCTGCCCCTGTTTCAGCAACTACTTTTGTTTTTCCCATTTGCTTTGCCAACATAACTTGTCCAAGAACATTATTTATTTTATGAGCTCCTGTATGGTTTAAATCTTCTCTTTTTAAATATATTTTAGCACCCCCAAGCTTTTTGCTTAGTCCTTCTGCATAATATAATGCACTTGGTCTTCCTACATAGTCTTTATAAAATTTATTTAACTCTTCTTTAAACTTAGTATCTTGCTTAGTTTTTTCATATGCTATTTCCACTTCTTCTAAAGCTTTCATCAATATTTCTGGTACATATTGACCTCCGTATTCATTAAATTTTCCTTTCATTCTCATAACCTCTCTTTCAAAATTTCTATACAAAAAAAGTCATTTCATCCCCCAAATGGGACGAAATGACTCGTGGTACCACCCAACTTTATATACCTAGCTATTAATATTTTAAAACTTAAAATACATTTTCTATATGACTTAAGTATAACTCTCTTTTAGATACAGACTTTTTAATAATAAATTTGTCAATATCCTGTCCTTTTAACGATAGACTTACCGAAAACAACTACTAAATCTTTGCTGTTTCATCTCCAAGGCCCATTCACTATCTGCTACAGCATTTGGCTTACACCATCCCAAATTCGCTTTGGCTAAATTCAGATAGCTACTCTTCTTTTCATTGATTTTAACTTTTATATTATTATATGCACATATTCTTAAATGTTCACTATATATAAAAATATTTTAAATACATTCTCATAATACTTTCAAAATTGATAAAACTATATATAAAATACTTATGGAGGTTTATTTATGGTGCAACAATCTGTAATTACTTCAGCTATGTATCCTAATGATTTTAATAATATATTTGATAAAGTTGATAATTTTTTTAACTCTGATAGCGGTCATAAAGAAATTAATATACCTGAAGAGGAATTTTTAAAAAATCAATATTTACAAGACTATTATGAAGAAGATGAAAAGTACTTAGAAAGACCTGAAGCACAGCAATTTTATAAAGATTACTTAGATTTTAAATAGTAAAAAAATAGGCAGTATACAAATAATTTTGCATACTGCCTATTTTACTATCTCTTTTCTATTTCATATAAAGTTTTATTGCTTGGCAACATTTTCTCTATATTTTCTTTAGTAAATATTTTTAATTCATGTAAAGCTCTAGTACATACTGTATAAAATAAATTTTTATTACTTTCATTTAAATATTCTTCACCATCTGCCACTATTACTCCATCAAACTCAAGTCCTTTAGATAAGTAAGAAGAAATTACATTTACTCCTACTTTAAACTCAGAAGTTTCAGTATCAATTAAATTGATTTGAGATAAAACCTCTTTAAGTTTATTATAAATATCATTTGTTATAGCTTTAGTCTTACATATAATAGCTATAGATTTATAACCTTTTTCTTGCATCATTTCAATAGATTTAGATATTTCAGCTATTTTATTTTCTGTAATTATAACTTTAGGATTATTTCCTCTTCTTTCCACTGCTTCTATTGGCTCATGTGTATCAAGTAGCTCTCTTGTAAAGTTAGTTATATTTGCTGTTGAACGATAGCTCTTTGATAATACTTCAATTTTTATATCATTGAATATTTCTGTTATTGCATTTCTACTTTTAACATTTGAATGTTCATCTATTCTTTGATTTAAATCTCCCATAATTGTTATTGCTGCATTTTTAAATGATTTTCTAATAAGCTCATAAAATAATGGGCTATAATCTTGAGCCTCATCTATTAAGATATGCTTAACATTTTTATAATTTCTGAAACCTTCCATTGCAGCTCTTATATATAGCATAGGTGTTATATCTTCATATTTTACTTCTCTATTGTTTAAATATTCTAAAGTAATTTCTTTTACTTTACTTAAATCATCATTACAATACTTTTCAATATTACTCCATAATAATTTATATATCTCTACAGTATTGAATGTAAGTACCATATTATCTATTTGATTATTAATTTCTGCTCTACAGTATTCATAGAAGTTTTCCTTATCTTCTACATACTCAAAATCATAATCTCCTGAATCGCTATTTAAAAATTTATTTTCAACTTGTGAAAAAATACTTTGTTTAACTACATCAAGTCTATTTAATAAAGGTATATCTTTAAATCTCTTTAGGAATGTATTAGTAACATTTTTAAGTGGAATAATTTGCTTTCCATCAATAAATATTGGTTTACATTTTACTAATTTTTTAGGGAGATCCATGCAAAAGCTTTCTATAATATCCATAAACTTTATACTATTTTTATATTCCATAGCTAAAGTTCTATTTTCTAGTTCTTTATCATTACTATATAAATAATCTAAATGTTCCGCTTTATTTTCAAAATAATAATCTGTTGGTAGAGATTTTTTTGCATAAGCATCAAAAGTAGTTTGTAGTACATTATTTTCTCCAAGTTCAGGTAATACATCACTTATATACTCAGCAAAAACTTCATTAGGACTGAAAATTAAAATATTATCTGCTTGAAGTTCTTTTCTATGCTTGTATAAAAGATATGCTGCTCTATGAAGAGCTATAGATGTTTTTCCTGAACCTGCTGCACCTTGAATAAATAAAGTTCTAGCATCATCATTTCTAATTATATCATTTTGTTCTTTTTGTATAGTTGCTACTATATTTTTCATTTTATCAGTAGCATTTCTATCTAACATTGCTGTAAGAGATTCATCACATATAGAGGCTTCTGATTCATGTGTAAAGACAATTTTTGAATTTTTTATATTAAATTGTCTACTAAACTCAATATTACCTTCTATTTTCCCTATAGGTGCCTTATAAAATGCTGGACCTACTTCAAAATCATAAAACATATTTGCTACTGGTGAACGCCAATCAAAAACATAAAAATCAAAATTTTCTTTATCTTCAATACTAGCAAGTCCTATATAAAAACTATCTCCCTCTTCACCATCTTCTCCTTCTTCGCCTTCTGCACCCTCTTCACCTTCT
>JAKSUK010000083.1 GCA_024409095.1 Clostridium sp. | reverse complement strand
AGAATGAACATATGACAGTGATATATTTACAGCTGAAGATAAAGGAAAAGATTTTAGTAAAGCATTTTTAGCTAAAAAGCATATTAAAGATTATGTATTTACTGATGGAACAGCAGTAAATAGCGTAGAACGTAGATTTGCTGAAGATGTTGATACAGCAGAAGAGGTAAGTGTATATGCAAAGTTACCAAGAAGCTTCCAAATACCAACACCTGTAGGAAACTATTCTCCAGACTGGGCAATTGCTTTCTATGAAGGTACTGTAAAACATATATTCTTTATTGCTGAAACTAAAGGAACAATGGATAGCTTACAACTAAGACCTATAGAAAAAGCAAAGATATCTTGTGCTAAGGAGTTGTTTAATCAACTATCAACTAGTAAAGTACCATGATGTTGATAATTATCAAGAGTTATTGAATGTAATGAATAAATTATAATGTGTGAAAAGATTTAGTTTAGATATAGATTGTTAAATACAGAGCAGTGCTTATAGAGAGTTTTACGAACTTATTCAATATATGTTAATTGAAGGTATAAAGTTAGAGCAAGAAATTATCAATTAAAGAGATAAAAAAGGAGAGTTATAAAGTATCTCATATATTGCCAACTAATTCATTGATAAAGTTAGAATATAGTTATAGGATAAGGAACAGATTTATATATTTTCTGTTCCTTATTGTTTATATTCAATTAATAGTAGTATATAATTATACTTATATAGAGTTACGTGGAGGAAGATTATGAGAAAAGGTTTATTAGATCCTAAAGTGGATTTTGTATTTAAAAATATATTTGGTTCACCAAATCATCCAGAAATATTAATATCATTTTTAAATGCAACATTAAAGCCTAAGAAAAAAATTATAGATATTGAAATAAATAAAACAGATATAGAAAAACAATTTATTGAAGATAAATATTCAAGATTAGATGTAAAAGCAACTACTAGTAATAATGAAATAATTAATATAGAAATACAATTGAAAAATGAAAATAATATGGTTAAAAGAAGCCTTTATTATTTAAGCAAAATGTATGAAGATCAGTTGAATGAAAAAGAAGACTATTCATTATTAAGAAGAACTATTTGCATAAATATCCTTAACTTTAAATATCTTAAAACTGAAAGTTTCCATACTGGGTATAGATTTAAAGAAATAAATACAAATGAGGAACTAACAGATGTTATGGAAGTTCACTTTATAGAAATTCCAAAACTTAATGAGAATAGTGACGAAAAGGATATGTTAGTTGCGTGGACAGAGTTTTTAAAAGATCCTGAGAGTGAAAAAGTTAGAGGTTTAGAGTTGAGCATTGATGAAATAAGACGTGCAAAAGATGAACTTATAAGAATGAGTAATGATAAGAAACAAAGAGAGTTATATGATATGAGAGCAAATTCTTTAAGGGATAAAATAGGAGAATTAAATGCTGTTGAAAAAAGAAATAGTATAAAAATTGCTACAAATTTATTAGATGTTTTGGATAATGAAACAATTGCATTAAAAACTGGATTAACACTAGAAGAGGTAGAGACAATTAGAAACCAAGAGAATGGTGAATAATCAGTATTGTCAAATACAGTTTAAAACTAATATTAAATAAAAAATGCAGAGCAAGATAATAAAATCTAACTCTGCATTTTTATTTTATGCTGTTATAAGTTTATAACATGATAAGCGTAATTCTTTATTAGGTGAAGTTCGTATAAACCACCTATAATTACTATTACTGTATGTTTGTTTTTTTATATCTGAAAGTTCACAAGAGGCTACTATAGGAATATAGTAGTACAACATCTTATCCTTTTGTAAAGTTATAAAAATTGTTGCTTCATAGTCGGTAAAATAATCTGTTAATGTATCAAGATGAATTTCAATATATTCATTAGTACTATCAAATTTACATTTATATTCTTCACGAGTTTTAATATTCTGTAAAACTACATTGATTTTAGAAAATTCTTTTAGTTCTAATTTAGAATAATATAAAAAAATACTGTTTAAATTTTGTGTGACTTTTTTTAATTTAAGCTTTTTATTCAAAAAGTAAATAGATGGTTCATTACTTTTTAGTTCATTAATTTCTACCATTTTACGTTTCCTTTCTATATATTATAAATATTTTAATGATATAATATATAGAAAAATTTGATATTTGTTACTTATTATATAAGCATTTCTATCATTAAATCTAATGTTGATTTTGTCTTTTTTAAATTATCAACATAATCAGCTATATGATTTTTATAAAATGATACACCTTCATCTGTAATTGAATATACTTTTTTACTTCGCTTATTCATAGCTTCATCGCCTATCCAATGGCTAGTTACATATCCTTTAAGTTCTAAATCGTATAATGTTTCATATATAGTACTTGATGATACTGGAAAAGGTTTCTCTGTATTTTGAAATTTATTACGAAATACCTCTAATATTTTATTCCCAAATATAGTTTCTCCCTTGGCTAATTCTTTTAGTATATAAAATGTATATAGCATCTTTGTATTAACAACATTCCTTGGTGCAACAAGACGATTTCTATTATTACTCATTTTTTTCATCCTTTCAAACTTGTATACTTTAATACTATCAAATATAAGTAATAAAGTCTAATTATTCAATTTTTAATAAACATATTTTGAACCTAAATACTACGTTAAGAATAGAATATACTATAAAACTAAAGATAGGAGATGATTAACTTGTCAAGTAGCAAAAAATCTTGTAAATGCTGCAAGTGTTGCTGTACACCTTGCAATACATGCTGTACTTCTTATTGTAATCAATGCTATAACCCTTGCAGTTGTAATAATTATGGTAGTGGATATGGCGGATTTGGCAATTGTGGATATGGTGGAAATTATGGTTGTGGCGGATTTGGCAATGGATTTGGAGGTGGCTATGGCGGATATGGAGGCTGTGGCGGCTGGTGGTGGTGGATAATTCTTATCTTCTTATTTGGCGGCGGCTGCTGGTAATAGTCATTAAAATTGGAGTATTGAATTTTTTCAATACTTCTTTTTTAAATTTAATAATTTTTTTTATGTAAAGGGGCAATATATTACTGTAATTAAATTATTGGAGGGTTTTAGTTGAAAAAAATATTGTTAATTATAATGATAGTAACTTTACTAATTCCTTTAAAAATAACTATAGCATATGATGAAGTTAATGATTCTAAGTCAAATGAAAATAATGAGACACATTTTCCCTATCCCAAATTAGATGATTTAATGAAAGAATTAAAAGAAAAGAGAAATGAAATTGAACAACAAAGATTAGAGCAAATAAAGGCTAAAAAGCTTGAGCAAAGTGAATTAATGGATGAATCTGACGAGGAAGATACTGATAGTAAAAAAGAGAATGAAAAGCTTGAAAATGATAAAGAGGAAGAGGTAATTCCATCATTAATAGTTAGATTACGCGGTAAGCATTCAGCAAAATATCTTTGTTCATATAGCTTTACAAAAGTTGAAAATAATTCTGAGAAAATAATTGCAAAAGATATTATTACTGATTATGAAAGCCTTCTTAAAAAGTCATCTTTAAAGGTAAGAGCTTACGAAAATATTAACTTTGAATTTAGTACTGAGCCTAATGAAATTACAGTTTCAATATGGAATCTTAATAATAAAGAATTAACTGTTAAAAGAGGTTGTATTAAGGTTCCTGATTTAGAGGGTAAATATGTACTTATCATTAGGGGAAATTATAAAAATGGTTTCGTTAATTATGCTGTAGTGCTTGATATAAGAAAATAAATATTTTAGAAAGGATTTTTTTAAGTATGGATGAAAATTTTAATGAAAACAAACGTATAAGCGAATTAAATACTGAAATTAGTAATGAAAGTGATAATAATGAAAAGAATTCTGCACCTAATGCAAATTCTAAAGTACAATCAGAAAAAGTTGAAGAAATAAAAGAATTAGGTACTTATAATAAGAATCAAAGTGTACAAATTTTGCCTATAATTGGGCAAATAGAAGGTCATATGGTACTTCCACCACAAACAAAAACAACAAAATATGAACATATAATACCACAATTAATATCCATACAGCAAAATGATGCTGTAAAGGGAGTACTTATTGTATTAAATACGGTAGGTGGAGATGTTGAAGCAGGACTTGCTATTGCAGAAATGATTAGCTCTATTTCAAAGCCTACTGTTTCTATAGTAATTGGTGGAGGACATTCAATTGGAGTACCACTTGCTACTTCAGCAGATTATTCATTTATTACACCATCAGCTACAATGATAGTACATCCAGTTAGGATGAATGGATTTGTGATTGGTGTTGCACAAACATTTAATTATTTTAAAAAGATGCAAGAACGTATAAATAACTTTATTGTACGTACTTCTCATGTTAGTAAAGAAACGCTTGAACAAATGATGCTAAAATCTGATGAGTTATTAAATGATGTAGGTACAATTTTAATTGGAAATCAAGCCGTAGAATGTGGTCTTATTGATGAAGTTGGAGGAATAACACAAGCCTTAGATAAACTTAATGAATTGATTAAAATGAAAGAAAACAACATCTAAAAAAAGAAATCCCAAAGGATTTCTTTTTTTAATAAAAAATCTATTTTAATTAAATTTATACTATAATATAATTAATCTATTAAATATTTATTTAACATTCACTAGGGGGGATAAAATGGC
Organism: Clostridium sp.; assembly: GCA_024409095.1. GTDB lineage: Bacteria > Bacillota > Clostridia > Clostridiales > Clostridiaceae > Clostridium. The sequence goes on along the minus strand of JAKSUK010000083.1, from coordinate 2,081 downwards.
TGCGAATAAAAAAAGGCCAAGTAATAAAAAAAGCACTAATGATAATTCCAATAATCTAACTGACATAAAAGGTATAATTTTAATTGGTTTAGGCTTAATATTAGGACTAGCTATATATACAAACTTTGCTGGTGCTTTATCTATATTTGCAAAGAAGATTATTTATAATTTAATAGGAATATTAGCATTAGGGCTTCCTATATATCTAATTCATTTTGGGATTAATTTTATAAAGTTTAAGAATAATATTAAATATACGAGAAAGATTATAGCTATAACAATTATCTATGTAATTATTGGTTTATTTTTTGCTACTGTTAATATCCAAGCAGTTGATTCTGAAGGATTTGCTAATACATTAAGAGATATTATAAACAATGAGGGATTAAGTACTCATGGAGGTATATTATGTCATATTATTGCTTATCCTTTATCAATGCTTGTAGGATTTCTTGGAGCTTATATATTTTATATAACATTTATAATTATAAGTTGTATTTTATTAATGGACGTAACATTATATGAAATATATATGGAGATTATAAATAAATTTGAATCTGAAAAAAAGACTAGCAATAAATCTAATAATAAGTCTAAACCTTCAAATAAAAGAACTTATTCTCAATCGGCAACAGTAGATAATTCGTCAGAAGATGAGTTTATTAAACATATTAATAATAAAATCCAAATATTAGATTTCATGAGAAATTCAGAAATTAAAGATACTGATGATACATTACCAGAAATAAATATTGATATAGAAGAAGAGGATACTCAAGATAAGGTGGAACTTTTTAATAATGCCAAACAATCTACTGATAAACATAGTAATAGTAAAGTTAGTACTGAGGCGAAAAAAAGCTCTGTATCTAAAGAGATTCCATCTAAGGAAATAGATATAAGAGTTGCCCCGAAAGAAAATTCTGCTAAAGTTTATGCTTATCCAAAGTTAAATTTATTAAATAATAATAATAAATCTAAAATGAAAAATGAAGATAAACAAGATCTTTTTGATAATGCTAATAAATTAGAAGATACTTTGATGAGCTTTGGAGTAGAAGCAAAGGTTTTACAAATTACTAAAGGGCCATCAGTAACACGTTTTGAAATACAGCCTAGTCCAGGTGTTAAGGTTTCAAAGATTGTAAATCTACAAGATGATATTGCTTTAGGACTTGCTGCTAGTGCTGTTAGAATGGAAGCACCTATTCCTGGTAAATCAGCAATAGGTATAGAAGTACCTAATAAAAAGCAAACTCCAGTATTTTTAAGACAAGTACTTGATTCAAAAGAATTTCAGGAAAGTACCAAAAAGATTTCTTTTGCTTTGGGTAAAGATATAACTGGTACATGTATAGTTGGTGATTTAAGTGAAATGCCTCATATGCTTATTGCAGGAGCTACTGGTTCAGGTAAATCTGTATGTGTTAATTCACTTATAGTAAGTATTTTATATAAATATTCGCCAGATGAAATAAAACTTCTAATGATTGACCCTAAAGTTGTTGAACTTAGTGTTTATAATGGAATTCCTCATTTGCTTATTCCAGTAGTTACAGACCCTAAAAAAGCAGCAGGTGCTTTAAATTGGGCTGTAAACGAAATGGATAGGAGATATGAACTATTTACTAAGTATAAAGTTAAAAATATAAAATCTTACAATAATCTAATTAAGAAAAATAGTATAAGTGAAAAACTTCCTTATATAGTTTTAATAGTTGATGAGCTGGCTGATTTAATGATGACATGTCCTAATGATGTAGAAGATTATATATGTAGACTTGCACAAAAAGCAAGAGCAGCAGGTATACATCTTATTATTGCTACACAGAGACCTTCAGTAGATGTATTAACAGGTGTAATTAAAGCAAATATACCTTCAAGAATATCTTTTGCTGTTTCATCAGGTGTTGATTCTAGAACAATCATTGATCAAACAGGTGCTGAAAAATTATTAGGAAGAGGGGATATGCTTTATTCTCCTATGGGTTCAAATAAGCCACTTAGAATACAAGGAGCATTTATATCAGAAGAGGAAGTAGAAAATGTTGTAGAGTTTATAAAAAATGGTGATAATGAAG
>JAKSUK010000082.1 GCA_024409095.1 Clostridium sp. | reverse complement strand
GCATTCTTCTATCTTGTCATTAGGGCAACCTTTATATCTATCAACTTCAACACTTTTATCATTCTGCATTTTTTCAATATAACTTTTTATATCACAATCGTTAACAATTCTAAAACCATCTATATATGAACTAGATGAAGAGCCTACTCCTATATATTCTTTAAGTTTCCAATAAACTTTATTATGTTCACATTCTCTATTATTTAAACTATAGTTAGAAATTTCATATTGATGATAGCCACTACCTCTAAGAATATCTTTTGTAAGCTTATCCATTTCTCTTTCATCTTCCTCAGATGGTAAATTTAATTTATCCTTCATATGCAATGTGTAAAAAGCAGTACCTTCTTCTACAATAAGACTATATGCTGATATATGTTCTGGTTTTAAACTACATATTTTTGTAAGAGTATCCTTCCATAAATCCACTGTTAAATTTGGCAACCCATACATAAGGTCTATATTTATATTATTAAACCCGATTCTCCTAGCTAATTTATAATTTTCTAAAAATTCTTCATAGGTATGTATTCTTCCTATTATCTTAAGCAATTCATTATTGCATGATTGTAAGCCAAAGCTTATTCTATTTATTCCTCCATTTTTCATAGCAATAAGCTTTTTCTCATTAATCGTACCTGGATTGCATTCCATAGTGAACTCAATATCATCTGCAAAATCAAGATTATTAACTGTTTTAAGTAATTTTTCTATTTCATGAACTTCTAAATATGACGGAGTTCCTCCACCAATAAATATACTTTTAATTTTATAACTCTGACATTTCTGGTCTATTTCTTTACATAAAGCTTCTATATAATCTTCTCTATACTTTTCCTTCCCTGCAAAAGATGGAAAATCACAGTAAAAACACTTTTGTTTGCAAAATGGTATATGTATATATAAACTTATTTCCTTCATTTCTTATTCCTCCAATTTTTGATTAGAAAAAAGCTAGAAACCTTCAAGTTTCTAGCTTTTAATATTAGTCTACTTTTAGTACTGCCATGAATGCTTCTTGTGGTACTTCTACAGATCCCACTTGTCTCATTCTCTTCTTTCCTTCTTTTTGCTTTTCTAAAAGCTTCTTCTTTCTTGAAATATCTCCACCATAACATTTAGCAAGAACGTCTTTTCTCATAGCTTTAACAGTTTCTCTAGCTATAACCTTTGATCCAACTGCTGCTTGTATTGGAACTTCAAACATTTGTCTTGGAATTATTTCTTTAAGCTTTTCAGCAATTCCTCTACCTTTATGATAAGCTCTTTCTTTAGGAACTATCATTGATAAAGCATCAACAACATCACCATTTAATAATATATCAAGTTTAACAAGTTCAGTAGTAGCATATCCTTTGAATTCATAATCAAATGAAGCATATCCTCTTGTTCTTGATTTTAATGTGTCGAAGAAATCATATACTATTTCATTTAATGGAATTTCATAGTTTATAGCAACTCTTGTTGTTTCAAGATATTCCATATCTATATAAACTCCTCTTCTTTCTTGACATAAATCCATTATAGCTCCTACGTAATCTGTTGGGGCAATAATTGATGCCTTAACAATTGGCTCTTCCATATAGTCTATTTCTGTTGGCTCAGGAAGGTTAGTTGGATTTGTAAGCTCAATTGTTTCTCCATTAGTCTTAGTAACCTTATAAACAACTGATGGAGCTGTTGTAATAATATCTAAATTGAATTCTCTTTCAATTCTTTCTTGGATTATTTCCATATGAAGAAGTCCTAAGAATCCACATCTAAATCCAAATCCTAATGCTATAGATGTTTCTGGTTCAAAATCTAATGCAGCATCATTAATTTGTAACTTTTCTAATGCTTCTTTTAATTCATCATATTTAGCACCATCTACTGGATATATACCTGAATACACCATTGGTACAGCTTTTTTATATCCTGGAAGTGCCTCTTCTGTTGGACGTTGTGCTTCTGTTACTGTATCACCAACTCTAGCATCTGCAACATTCTTAATAGATGCTGTTATATACCCAACATCTCCTGCACTTAATCCACTTATAGGCATTAATTTAGGAGTAAATACTCCAACTTCAGTTACATCATAAACCTTATTTGTTGCCATAAGTTTTACTTTTGTTCCTGGTTTAACCTTACCATCTATTATTCTTACATAACATACAACACCTTTATAGCTGTCATAGTATGAATCGAATATAAGTGCCTTTAATGGAGCATCTTCATCTCCATCAGGTGCTGGAATCTTTTCTACGATAGTTTCTAAAACATCTTCTACGTTTAATCCTGTTTTAGCAGAAATCATTGGAGCATCTTCTGCTTCAATACCAATAACATCTTCAATTTCTTGTTTTACTTCATCAGGTCTAGCTGATGGTAAATCAATTTTATTTATTACTGGTGCTATTTCTAAATCATTATCTAAAGCTAAATAGCAGTTAGCTAACGTTTGAGCTTCTATACCTTGTGCTGCATCTACAACTAATATTGCTCCTTCACAAGCTGCTAAACTTCTTGAAACTTCATATGTGAAGTCTACGTGTCCTGGAGTATCTATTAGATTTAAGATATATTCTTCTCCATCTTCTCTTTTATAGATAAGTCTAGCTGCTTGTGATTTTATAGTAATTCCTCTTTCTCTTTCAAGTTCCATGTTATCAAGAACTTGTTCTTCCATTTCTCTTTGAGTAAGAGTCCCTGTCTTTTCTAATAATCTATCTGCTAATGTTGACTTACCATGGTCAATGTGTGCTACAATTGAAAAATTTCTAATCTTTGATTGTCTATTGCTTGCCATATATAATAACTACTAAACTAGTAGCTTTTTCACCCCCATTTTATTAATCAGAGTAAATTATATCATAAATTATCCTGCCAGTGTCAAGATTCTTGGTTAATTAACAAATTAATCTATATTTTTAATTTTGTTCTTCTAATGATTTTATGAATTCATCAACAATTATATCAATTTTACTTTTTTCATTCTCATCTGTATTTTTTGTTATTTTATTTAAACTATTCTCTATCTTAGAAATTTTCTTCATAAAAAAATTTGCTATAGATTTAATTTTCATTATAAATATATTATTTTTAGTTAATCTTATTTCTTTATTTCCAATTTGAACTTGTGCACTATCCTTTTCTTTATTCAAGTATATCTTAATATTTGCCTTATCCTTTATAAATTCTGAAAAATCTTCACCAAATTCCTCTGTAACAATTTTATAATTATTATTAGTATTGCCAAACGGAGATAATGCTTCTGTATTTTTGATATTTACTATAGTGCAACCTATAATAATTATACTTAAAAAAATTATAGAGATAATTCCCTTCTTAAGCATAAAAAATGCACCCCTTATTTTTAATATAATTTTTACCATTTTAAAGGATGCACATATTTTAAATTCTTTATTCAATTAAGTATAATTTTTAATATACTCAGCTATTACCCTTGCTATATATTTAGCTGATAATTTTGCTTCTGTAGAAGTATTTGCTATCGATCTAGCTTCTAAAAGTATCATATTATTACTTAAATATAAATTAAAAGCATTTATACCAGAATCATATACAAAAATATCTGTACTTCTAAGAATGCTTGGAAATAATCTATTAATAATTTCTATAAGCTTATTATCAAGCTCAACATTACTAAAATAATTGCTACTATTTCCAGCTATAACAAACATTATTTTTGCAATTGTCTGCCCGTTAATCTCTGCTGTAACAGCCTGCCTATTGCTACTTGAATCTCTATGTAAATCTATAATAAGCTTAAAATCCCCATACTCCTTTAAATAAGAACTGACTGTTTCATTAGCTCTTCCATAGCAATCATTATATGAAGTATCATGTATAGTCTTATCATGAATTACAGCTATTCCATATCCTTCTTTTAATTCTTCTGCAAGAACATCTCCAACGCCAACTACATTATAATCATCATTGTCTGTATTGTAATTATATCCTTCATCTACATTACCGCCATCATAATAACTTTCATGAGTATGTGTGTGATATATAAATACTTCAGGATTAGCTTCATCTAATATCTTCTTTAAACCTTCATCATATGCAGGGCTCTCTTTTTCTATAGCTTCTTTTTCTTCTTCAGTAATCATATCAACACTATTTGATTTTATTTGATATGGCTGTATGCTATTATTAGTTACTGCTCCAGTAATACTTCCATTTATCTGCGCAAATACTGGCAACTCATTATTTACAATGTCCTCAAATTTTAAATTCGATAACCCTAATGATTGTAATATTACATTTCTTATACTTAGATTATTTTCTGCATAATCACTTGCATCATAATTTAATTCTTTTACAACTGGTATACAATAATTTAATAACTGGACATAAGCATATGCACCTCTTTCTCTATAATTATTTAATACAACTATGCATCTTATACAGAAAAATACAGCTATCATAAGAATAACCACTATATCAATGCTTATCCTACTCTTTCTTCTTTTATTTTCACCTCCATGAAAAACATAACTCATTTATAATTCACCTCACTTATACATTTATATGTTTAAGTGACATAATTATTACAAATGATACCTCTTAATTTTAATTTAGAAATTTATTTATCTCCTCCATTTCCATTTCTGGTTGAACTGCTATATTTATTCCATCAGCTATTATTTTTGCAAGAGATTCAATAATAGTATCTATATCTTTTGGAGTTACAATGAGCTCTCCAACAAATGGAGTTAATATTTCCCTTATAAGCATCTGCTTTTCATTTTTATCTACTTTCTGTAGCATTGAATAAAAATCTTTTCCGCTTTCAACTTTTCCTATAAGGTCATCAAGTACCATATCAATAGTATCATTAGCTATAGTTGCAGCATCTACAACTGTTGGTACTCCTACTGCTAATACTTTTACACCTAAGCTTTTTTCATTAATTTGCATTCTATTATTTCCAACTCCAGCTCCTGGTGAAATTCCTGTATCTCCTATTTGAATTGTTCTATTTACACGATCTAACTTTCTTGAACCTAAAGCATCAATACATATAACTAAATCAGGCTTAATTTTTTCAACCACTGCTTTAACAATTTCACCAGTTTCAATTCCTGTTATACCTAGCACTCCTGGTGCTAATGCACATACTGATCTTACATGATCCTCTAAAGCATCTGGCATAAGCTGCTTTATATGTCTTGTTACCATTATCTTCTCAACTACTTTAGGCCCTAAAGCATCTGGAGTAACATTCCAATTTCCAAGACCTACTATAAGCACTAATTTTTCTTCTGTAACATCTACTAATCGTTTAAGCACCTTTCCTACTACCATAGATAATTCATTCATGCATTCTCCATCATAACTTGTAAACTCTGGGAAATCTATAGTTATATAATGTCCCTTAGGTTTCCCTAATTCCTTTCCTGCTTCATCACTTTCTATAGTTACTGTAGTTATATTTATATCACCCTCATTTTCCTCATCTACCCTAACTCCATCAAGCTCTTTCTTATTTTCTTCAGTATATGCCTGCTTTGCTTCTATAGCTAAATCTGTACGTATACTTATCATTTTTTACCGTTGCCAAAACCTTATAAAACTTTATAAAGTATGTTTAATTCCTTATTCAATGTGTCCTATTTTGTCTTGTTAAACATAGACTACTTTAGTTTGATATAACACTCCAAAGGCGTAAATTCCCATACAACGCATGGTACATATTAGCAATATCTTGAAAGTGATTAACTTGCTAATTTATATCTACTAAGATTAATACTTGCATTAAGGTCACGATTTATACTTAAACCACATGAACATTTATATATTCTATCTTTAAATTTTAAATCTTTTTTAATAGAACCACATGAGCTACATAATTTAGATGATGGATAATACCTATCTGCTTCAACAAATTCAATTCCATAAAATTCACATTTGTACTTCATCTTCATTTTAAAGTCATATAAACATTGTTCTGAAATAGATTTTGATAAATGCTTATTTTTCATCATCCCTTTGATATTCAAATCTTCCATAACAACTCTTGATGGTTTGGTTTTCACTATCATATTTGTTACTTGATGAATATAATTTAATCTTATATTAGATAATTTACGGTGAATAAGTTTTATTTGCTTTTCAAGTTTTGCAATGTTCTTGGTTTTGACATACTCCTTTCCTTTTTTATTCATTTCATATTTACGTGAACATTGTCTTTGTTTTCTTTTTAAAGATTTCTTCAATCTTCTAACTTCTTTAGATTTATTAATGTTTTTGAAAATCATTTCATTACTACATATAGCTAAATCCTTAATTCCAACATCAATGCCTAAACTTTCACCAGTTAATTGAGTAATAGGTTGTTTAACTTCAATACCTACAGATATATACCAATATTTATTATCATAGCTAATTCTAGGATTAGTATATTTAACATCTATAGGTAGTTGTTCTTTTGTTTTAATCCAACCTACTTTTTCAATAAGTACTGATTTAGGCTTGACTTTTAATTTAGCAACATCATTATAAAATGATGGTTTTGATTTCTTTTTACTTTTAAACTTAGGCTTATTAGCTAAACTTTTAAAAAAGTTTTTATAAGCATTACAAGCATCTTTTACTGATTGTTTAGCTACAGTGTTAGATACTTCATCTGAAATGAATTTACCACCATTTTCATGGTTTTCTTCTTGTTTACTTAAAGTCCAATTATAAATAAATCTTGCAGTATTAGCAGATTGCCACAACTTTTGTTCCTGCTCCGTTGTTGGATATAATCTA
>JAKSUK010000081.1 GCA_024409095.1 Clostridium sp. | reverse complement strand
ATATCTATTATTCATTCTTAACAGCATACTATACAGGATTAAGAGTATCAGAAGTATACGGCTTAACTTGGGATAATATAGATTTTGAGAATAAAACATTGACTGTCGATAAAAATATAATAAGAAAGAATAAAGATGGGCTACCTAAAAGATATAATATAGCCAAAGGACATTCTACAGAAACATGGTTTTATGGTAGTTGTAAGAACCCTCAATCAAGAAGAACTATTGCAATAGGAGATACATTAATAAAAGCTTTAAAAGAATATAAGAAACTAACAGAAGAACATAAGAAGTTTTATGGAGATAAATATTTAAAACACTATGAAAAGAAAGTATTAAATGAATATACTAATAGAGAAGAAATTAAAATAGTAGATGCAGAAGCAGAGTTAGATGTTAATTTACCAGAAGCAAGATTAATATTTGTTAAACCTAATGGTCAATTTAGAGGAACTGAAACACCAAGACATGCATATAAGGTAATTAATTATGAATTAAAAATACCTAGTAGATTCCATGACTTTAGAGATACACATGCAACTAGATTAATAGAACAAGGAGCAGATATTAAAGCAGTATCTAAAAGATTAGGACATTCTACTATTATGACTACTTATAACATTTATGTAAGAGTAACTGAGAAGATGGAAACAGATACAGTAGATAGATTTGAGAGTTATACTAATTCATTAGATATACCAGATAATGAAGAAATAATATATAAAGACTAATTTCGCTTTTTAAGGAATATTGCGAAATAAATGAAAGGATGAAAATCCTTTTTTTCATGGTATAATTATAAGTGTAAGAGAAAGACAAATAGTAATTTGTAGATATCTTTGTATAAATATGATATAATTCGATTAGATTTGAAAGGAAACACGAGTATGAAAAACAACCGTAAAAGCTGTAAACAATTTATCGTTACAATTAAATCAATGAACAATTGGTTGTTTTAGTGTTTCATAATTAACAAATTATAAGTTAAATATAAACTAGGAAACAACATCCTAGTTTTTTTATTGGAGGTATAAATATGAGTAAAGGTAAAGTAATAGTTGGAATGTCAGGTGGAGTAGATTCAAGCGTGGCTGCAATACTACTAAAAAATCAAGGTTATGAAGTGGAAGGATTATATATGAGAAACTGGGATTCATTCGCTAATGGAGAATACAATGATGCACCTATAGGTAAAACTGGGATATGTCCACAAGAAGAAGATTATAATGATGCTAAGGCAGTATGTGAAAAATTAGGAATACCACTTCACAGAAAAGATTTTGTAAAAGAATATTATGATTATGTATTTAAATATTTTTTAGATGAACTAAAAAAAGGAAGAACACCTAATCCAGATATAATGTGTAATAAATATATTAAATTTGATCAATTTGCTAAAGAAGCAGAAAAACTTGGTGCTGATTATATAGCAACAGGACACTATGCAAAAATTGAAAATGGAAAACTTTATAAAGCAGGGGATTTAAATAAAGACCAAACGTACTTTTTATCTCAAGTATCAAAAAATAAATTATCTAATGTATTATTTCCTTTAGGTGATATTGATAAACCTGAAGTAAGAAAGATTGCAGAAGAATATGGATTAATTACAGCTAAGAAAAAAGATTCTACCGGAATATGTTTTATAGGAGAAAGAAATTTAACTAATTTTTTAAGCAATTATTTACCTAATACACCTGGAGATATAGTAAATATTGATACTAATGAAGTAGTTGGTAAACATATTGGTTTAATGTATTACACAATAGGTCAAAGAAGAGGCCTTGATGTAGGTGGAACTAAAGAAAGAATGTTTGTTGTTGGAAAGAACTTAGATAAAAATAATTTATATGTATGTACTGGAGAAGAAAATGATTATTTAGTTACTACATCATGTGTAGTTAATGAATTAAATATACTAAATGATTCTAAAACTAATAAATGTTTTGCTAAATTTAGATATAGACAAGAAGATATACCTGTAGAAGTTGAATGGAATAATAATGAAGAAATAATTGTTAAATATTCTCAAGGAGTTAAAAGGGTTACTCCTGGACAAGCATGTGTTTTATATGGTGATGATGGAGAAGTACTTGCAGGTGGTATAATAAAAGAAGTTAGAAAAAATAATGAAAAATTATGGTATTTATAATTTAACAAATTACAATTTATCGATTAGTTCGACAAATTTCAATAATGTGTAATAAAATCGTTCGTATTTATTCACATTTTAGTTAAAATCAAGAAAAACCTTGATTTTTTCTTTTTATAAGTATATTATATAAACCAATAAATTTAATTGTGAGGCGATTCTATGAAATGGAAATCATATGACTTATATTTAAATTTACTTTTAAGAGAGTGTTAAACCCTTAGTGGTTTTCGCTCTCTTTTTTTGTTGGGAGGGTTTGAATGGTTCAATTAAATAAGGACAATAAAACAGATGTTTCTTTGTTGGAAATACAAAGACCATTATCTAGTGAATTAATTAAAGATTATAATCATAAGGAAGCTATGAAGGATATTCATGATATATTTTTACAATTGGAAGATAATTATTTTTATCAAGTAGCATATCAAGAATTTTTAAAATATTCTATTGATGAAAATTTAGAATTTAGGATGGTAGAAGATCCAAATTTAGTTTTAAAAAGTTATAATTCTTATGAACAAGAATTAAAGAATGATATGTCATTCAAAATGTTTACTAAAAAAGATTATAGAAATTCTGTGTTATTATGCGAAGCATTATTAACAAGAGTAAAAGATGCTTTTGAAAATTTAGATGAAGCTGAAAAATTTATTATTAAGAATTTTGAATATGATAAACCAAAAGAATATGTTGATGAATCCTTATATGATGAAATGTGTATTCATAAGGATAAGTATTATTTATCTAAAAAGAGTGCATATATAAAAATGGCTCTACAATTAGGTATGATGGAAGATATGCATATAGACTCACAATTAGTAACTGAGTTTAAAAAGATTATAGATAGTAATATTATTACTATTTCAGGATAAAAAAATCCGGAGAAAATTCGGAGTAAATATAGAACTCTATAGGAAAAACTATAGAGTTTTTTCGCATGGTTTGAAGGACCGATTTCTTAGATAATGTTATTAAGAACTCAGGGGCCCCTTAGTTCCAAACAAATAAGGAAAGCGAGGAATTAAGATGAGTGATGAATATTTAACAATATTCGCAATTATGCCAAAGGAGATATACAAAACAAAAGAGTTATCTCCTGAGGACAAACTAATTGCAGAGCGATTAGTATATTTATGTAAGAAGGAGGGATTTAGTTGGGTAACTAATAAAGCATTAGCTGATATGTATGGTATTAAAGAAGATTCAGTATCACAACATATTACAAATTTAAGAAGATATGGATTTATAAAATGTGTATATACTAATGAAACACATGGTAAATCTAATAGGACCATTTATTTAACCGAGGATCTATGGGATATTAAACCTAATGGTAGTAAGATAGATAACCAATATAATGGTGGTTATTCAAACGGATATAATAATAAATATAATAATTATAAAAATAATATAAAAGATAATACACCTGATTGGTTACATAAGGAAGTTGAAGCAGAGCCATGGGATTTAAGTAATCCAGAAGAATTAAAACAATATCAAGAGTTAGAAGAAATCTTTAAAGAGTTTAGAGGTGATTCTAATGAATGATAAGTTAGTATATACAGTTCAAGAGGTTGCTAAAATATTACATTCCAGTCCTAATTATATTTATCAATTAATTTATAAAGGATATTTACCAGCAATTAAATTAGGAAGTATGAAAGTATTAAAAAGTTCATTAGAAAAATTCTTAATAGTAAATGAAGGTAATGATTTATCTGATCTAGACAATATTAAAAAGTTAGAAGGTGTTGTCATTGAGTAAGATAAATATAAGAAAAAGAGGAAATTATTATGAATATAGGGTAGAAATAGCACCTGTAGATGGTAAAAGACAATGGTTAAGTAAATCAGGTTATAGAACTAAACCAGAAGCGCAAGAAGCTGGTGTACAAGCATATAATGAATATCTTAATGCAGGAATACCATTTAAGTCATGTGACTTATCATATAGTGATTATTTAGATTATTGGTTAGAGAATTACTGCAAAAATAACTTAAGATATAATACTATTCAAACATATACATTATTAATTAATAAGTATATTAAACCTAAAATAGGTAAGTTTAAATTATCTACTATAACAAGTGTATCTTTAAATAGTTATATAACAGATGTAGTAAATGAATTTAATCATTCTAAATCGTACTATAAAAATATATTAAAAGTAGTTAAGGGATCATTTAGAGATGCATGTAATTTATACGGATTTATAAAATATAATCCAGCACTAACATTAAGACTTCCAAAAGTTAATAAATATTCAGAAGATGTTAAACATCTTTATACTAAAGAAGAAATAGATATTATCCTAGAAAGATTTAAAGATAATGCTACATTTATATGTTCATTCTTAACATCTTGTTATACAGGATTAAGAACTGGAGAAGTATTTGCTCTAACATGGGAAGATATAGACTTAGATAAAGGAATAATAAATATTCAACACAGTGTTTATGATAGACCTAAAGACCATAAAGGAAGATGGTATTTAGGACCAACTAAAACGAATTCAGGAACAAGAACAGTTTATATAGGTGAAACATTAAAACAAGCATTAATAAACTATAAGAATAGACAAGATTATTTAAAAGAAATATTTGGAACTCAATATAAGTATTATCATTTAGAAGATGATAGTGTTGATAAAAGGATAGTTATTAACAATAACAATGAAGAAAGAGTAAATTTTATATTTACTCAAGATGATGGAACTTATGTAGGTACAGATATAACAAAATATCCTTATAAGATTATTAAGAATGAATTAAATATAAATGCTAGATTCTATGATTTAAGAGGAACATATGCTACAAGATTAACTAATAATGGAACTTTAATGAATGAGGTATCAGAATTAATGGGACATTCAGATCCATCTATTACTAGAAAATATTATATATCTACTACAGAAGATAATAAGAGAGAAGCTATTAATAATTTAGATAAAGTTAATATATCTGATGTTATTAACAATGCTATTAAGTTTGAGGTATAAATATGAACTATGCAATATTTAGAAGTGAACCTATTTATACATTAAATGATTTAGCTCAAATAGGTTCTCATAATAAAAGAGAAAAGAAAGCATATAATTCCAATCCAGATATAAAATTAGAATTAACTAAAAATAATATTGAACTTGTTCCTTTAGATTCAAAATATGTAAAAGGATTTCATGAAATAACAAAAGAATATAAATTAGAACATGATGAAAGAATGAAAACTGAAAGAGAAGACAGAAAAAGAACATATTCTCAAATGTTAGATAGAAGTAAGAATGTAGTAGCTGATGAAATGATATTCACAGCTTCTCCAGGCTTCTTTAAAGGTCTTAAAAATAAAGATATAAAGAAATGGGCTGATACTTGTATGGAATTCGTATATCAAGATTTAGGATATAAAAAAGAACAAGTATTACATGCTACACTTCATATGGATGAAAAAACACCTCATATACATTGTGTAGTTATTCCTCTAGTAAAAAAGTTAGATAAAAGAACTAACACTGAAAGATATACAATATCTAAAAAACAATATATAAGAGATAATAAACATTTATCGGATTTACAAGATAAATATTGTCAAAGACTTAATGATAAAGGATTTGATTTAGAAAGAGGAATAAAGAATAGTGATAGAGAGCACATAAGAATAAAAGAATTAAAAAAGATAACCAATAGTTTAAATAAAGATTTAGGAAATAAACATTCTAGATTAGAATATGAACTAAATGAGTTTAATGAAAGTCTTAAAGATAAAAAGAATATCCTGTTTGATAAAGACTATGTAAAAGTAAAAAAAGAAACTTTTGATTCTATGAATAGAGTCATTAAAGAAGTGGATGATTTAATGGATGTACAAGATAGAGTTGAAGTAGTTTTAGGAGAAGTAAAAGATCAAGTTGATTCTTATAATACACTAGAAAGAAAAAATAAAAATCTTACTAATGAAGTAAAATATTTAAAACAGAGAAATGATGAATTAGAAGAAGAAAATAAAGGATTAAAAGATTACATATATGAAATAGTTGAAAAGCTTATAGAGTTCTTTAGAAAACTTCTTATAAGAGGAAATGAAGAAACAAAAGATATTGTTACTGATAAAGTAAAAGATATATATGATGAAAACTTATTTAATAATAAAGATGTCTATAAAACATCAGTAGGAACTGAAAGACAAGATGAATTATTTGAATATGCAAACGTTCCTTCTTATATGAAACAACCAATAAAATCCAATTATAGAGATGAAATTGATAAGGATGATGATTTCGATATTGGATTTTAAACTAAGAACTATAATTTCATTATAGTAACACACTACGATATTGGCAGAGCCAATAACTATGTGTGCCAAGGATAAACCCTTTGGAATCCCAATAAAGCACCAATACTACAAACTTATGTAAGTAGTAAAGGTGCTCTTTTTTTATTTCAGCATTTAGCTTCATAAAAAAAATAAAAAGACTTTTCTCACTTTCATTGAAATACAATTTCAACAAAACGTGTCCGTCTTTTTAATTAAAATACTATCGCCACTTTCATTCTTTCAGAACAAAACGTGCCCCGTATTTTTATAAAATTGTTCATTAGGATAATACATATATTTATAGTATAATATAAGTGTGAAAGGAGTATTCTTATGAGTAAGACGCATGAACAATTTAAATGTGAATTAGAATTAAAAAATCCTCTTGTAATTCTAATTGGTAAATATACAAAAGCTACTGATTATATCAAAGTTAAATGTTCTCGATGTAATAATATATGGGAAGCCAAAGCGTATTCTTTGCTTCAAGGTAGAGCGTGTCCAAAATGT
>JAKSUK010000080.1 GCA_024409095.1 Clostridium sp. | reverse complement strand
AGTGCAGCATAAAAAAGTTTGACTTTTTGTGTCCAAAATATTGACATAAGACCACATATATTAAACCACAAAATTACGAAAAGTCAAAAACTAAAAAATTTAAGAATGATATAAGTAAACGAGAAAATATGACCTATAATTCAGGAGAAGATTATTATATATGTGCTTATGGAAAAAAGTTGTTTCCTATTTCAAGTAAAATAAGGGTTTCTAAATCTAATTATAAATGTGTAGTAACAATTTACGAAAGTGAAAACTGTGATGGTTGTTCATACAAAGATAAATGTACAAAAGCTAAAAGAAATAAGAGACTTTATGTTTCTAAAGATTTTCTTGAAAAACGAAATGAATCTCTTGAAAATATATCTACGCCCGAAGGAATAATTTTAAGAATGAATCGGTCTATACAGGTCGAGGGTGTTTTTGGTGTATTAAAACAAGATTATTCATTCAGAAGATTTTTACTTCGTTGAAAGAAAAATGTACTGGTAGAATTTACATTGTTGTCATTTGCTTATAATATTAAAAAACTCTTTAATAAAACTATGAAAAATAGAAATGGTATATTGTTACATATTCCTAAAGTAGCTTAGTGAAATAATATGTAAAATAAATAGAAGGCTTAATACCTTCTATTTGTTGTATTTAAAAATAAATTTATTACCACTAATTACATAATAAAAAATGAATATTTTTATTAAACGCAAAAAAAGAGGCCGTCTACATAAATGATTTAAAAATCATTTATGAGACATCCCCATTTTTTGCTTTATTTTAACTTATTTCAGTTCTTTCTTTAGATAAAATTCCCATTATTTGTAATGAAGTTATAATAATAGGACTTCCTTTTTTATATGCAATATAGCGGTTTTCCCAATTAGTTGCATACTTATCTTTAAAGCTTTTTAATCCTTTAAATGAATATATAAAGTTTCCATAAATAAATATTTGATATGCTACTTTTTCTCTAAAGAATGAATGAATTGTATTACCTACATCTGCTAAAGGTGCTAATCCTAAATTAAAATATTTATATCCATTTTCTTGACCATACCAAAATAAATTAGCAAACATATAATCCATTATTCCATTTAACTCAATCTTTTTAAATCTCATAATATCAATAGATAATGTTTCATTATCATACATTGGCATAATAGTAGCAAATCCTTTTATATCTCCATTGATATCTTTTACAAGTGCTATCTTGTCCATTTCTATGTATTCTTTATTCATAAATCCAACACAAAAGCCTTTTTCTTTTTTTCCATTTAGCCATTCGTCAGAAATTTCTTTAAGTTCATTATAAAGTTCATCAGTAATAGGTCCATCTATTATTGAGAATGTATATCCTGCTTTTTCTATTCTTCCAATAGCTTGTCTTTTACTCTTGTTCTTATTTCCTGCTAATGAAAACTCATTTAATTCTACAGATGCATCTTGTCCAAGCTTCATAAACTCATATCCCATATCATGTAACTCTGGCATTATATCTTGATCTATTCCTGTAAAAACTAAAGTATATCCGTATAAGTCTGCATTTTCAAAAAATTCTTTAATAGCTTCAAAGAATGACTTTTTATTTCCTATTGGATTACCTAAAACTATAATTTTGTCAGATGATATTTGATATTGGAAAATAACATCTTCTTTCTTATTTATATAAACATATTTATCATTTAAAAAGATATAATGAGCAAGTCTTGAACCACCATGCTTTGAAATTATATCAATAACTTTTTCTTTATCTAAACATTGTTTATTAAACTTATTATATTTATTTCTAATCATAAGAATAATAATGAATACTATAGCAATAAGTGCACCTATAAATATATTCCTCATTATTTTATTTATATTAATTTGTTTAATTATTTGTGATGCTTTTAAAGCTGTTTCTTCTGATTCATTTAAGTTCTTTATATAATGTTATAATGCTATTAACTTGATTATAACTATTAATAAAATTAAACTTATAGTTTTAATAGAATCTTTTAATGTTATAATAAATCCTTCTCTATAAAAGCTTTTCTTACTTAGTAAAATTATAATAGACATAACAATTATTAAAGCATATTTCATTACACCATGATTTGAAATTAATAATAATAAGGTTACTATTCCAAATCCAGCTATTAATGCATAATAAACTTTTTTTGCTTTTGAATATAACATTGTTGATATTACTATTAATATAAATCCAAGTATTATACTTATCATTGTTGAAATTTCAAATGTATCTACCTTTTGAAGTAAATTTTTATTTGATATAAATCTTTCTATATCGATATTTCTCATAAATATTAAATATATACCAGTTATAAAAGTTGTACAAATTAAAATTATATGGAAAAGCTTTGAAATAATTCTAGATACTAATTCTCGTGCTTCAATATTTAGTTTATTATATATATCTGCTATATATAAGAATATTCCAATCATTAATGGAACTATATAATAACTTATTCTATATAGTATTATTAATAAAAGTACCTTTTCTGAAGGAATATTAACTTTTTGTAATCCATTAATTAATGTTAAATCAAATGTTCCAATTCCACTAGGTGCCATACTTATCATAGATACTATTATTGCTGTAACATAAATAGGTACAAATTGCACAAAACCTACATTTATTTCTAATATCTTCATTAATCCATATATTAATAGTATTGTTGTAATCCATTCTAATATTGAAGTTCCTATTATTTTCAATGTCATGAAATACTCTTCTTTATCTCTATTTTTAAATAGCTTGTACGTAAAATAAATTATAATGCCTGGTAAATATAATCCTAAAATTATTGATGCAATAAAAACAATATCAAATTTTTTATTTATTATAATATTCCATATACTATATGAAAGACAAACTAATGAAAATCCAGATAAATTTAATCCAACAATCTTAGATACTTCTTTAAATAATTTTTTTTCATCCTTAATATGATTTTTATATAATAAGTTTTTTAGAAATATTGCTGAACTTCCACCAAATCCAACAATGCTAGAAATAGACGTTGCTATCCATGAATATTGATAAACTTTTTTAGTAGGCAAATTTATTCCTACTTTATTTTTAATTATCAAATCATAAAACGATAATGGTATATATGATACTATACCTAATATGAAAATGATAATAATATTTTTTAATGTTAGCTTATCTGAATAGAGCTTAAATAAACTTTTATCCATATCAATAAAAATTTTAAATAATTCTCTAAATGCAAAAAAAAGCACAGCTACAACAACTAATATTTGTGCTGTTTGTAATACTTTCTTAGTAGACTTTATTTTCATTACTACACTTCTCTCCTCAAATATATTTTTTCGCTTTTAATTATAACAATAAAATAATTAAAACTTCTATAAAAAAATTTGACAAATCAATTATTATTTTGTATAATAATATGGTCGAATAAGCGCCTTTAGCTCAGTAGATAGAGTACCTAGCTCTTTACTAGGGGGTCCGGGGTTCAAGTCCTTGAAGGCGCACCATTAAAATGTAGAAGTAATTATAACTTCTACATTTTTTTTATTTTATTTTTTACGTTTTTCTCACTAATTTACTATCCTAATATTGCATATTTTCATTTATTTAATATTAATTTATGTTATAATATCGAAAGAATAATAAATGAAATGAGGTAGATTTAGTGATAAATGTATTAAACGTTAGTTTAAGATATGGTTCTCGTAAACTATTTGAAGATGTAAATATAAAATTTACTCCTGGTAACTGTTATGGTGTTATAGGTGCTAACGGTGCTGGTAAGAGTACATTTTTAAAAATATTAGCTGGAGAAGTTGAACCAAACACAGGTGAAGTTGTAATTGCTCCAAATACTAGAATGTCAGTATTAAAACAAGATCATTACCAATATGATGATTTTGAAGTTTTAGAAACTGTTATAATGGGTAATAAAAGATTATATGACATAATGAAAGAAAAAGACGCTTTATATGCTAAACCTGATTTCACAGATGAAGATGGTATTAAAGCATCTGAACTTGAAGGTGAATTTGCTGAATTAAATGGATGGGAAGCAGAATCTGAAGCATCATCACTTTTACAAGGCTTAGGTATAGGAACTGATATGCACTATAAAAAGATTGCAGAACTTACAGGAGGAGAAAAAGTAAAAGTATTACTTGCTCAAGCTTTATTTGGAAACCCTGGAATATTAATTCTGGACGAGCCTACTAACCACTTAGATATTAAATCAATTAAATGGTTACAAAACTTCTTAGGTGACTTTGAAGGTACAGTTATCGTAGTATCGCATGATAGACACTTCTTAAACGAAGTATGTACTCATATGGCTGACGTTGACTTTGGAAAAATTAAGTTATACGTTGGTAACTATGACTTCTGGTATGAATCAAGTCAATTAGCTTCTCAAATGGCTAAAGATCAAAATAAGAAAAAAGAAGAAAAAATTAAAGAATTACAAGACTTCATTGCTAGATTCAGTGCTAATGCTTCTAAATCTAAGCAAGCAACATCTCGTAAGAAATTATTAGATAAAATCACTTTAGATGATATTCAACCATCAAGCAGAAGATATCCATTCGTTGGATTTAAACCTGAAAGAGAAGTTGGAAATGATATATTAACAGTTGAAGGATTAAGCAAAACTATTGATGGTGTTAAAGTATTAGATAACGTAAGCTTCAGAGTTAATAAAGAAGATAAGATAGCTTTCGTTGGTAATGAAATTGCTATAACTACTTTATTCAAAATAATCAATGGTGAAATGGAACCAGATGCAGGTTCATACAAATGGGGAATAACAATAACATCTGCTTACTTCCCAATGGACAACTCTGAATACTTCAATGACTGCAACTTAAGCTTAGTTGATTGGTTAAGACAATATTCAGAAGAAAAATCTGAAAGCTATATAAGAGGATTCTTAGGTAGAATGTTATTCTCTGGAGAAGAAGCTTTAAAACAAGCTAATGTTTTATCTGGAGGAGAAAAAGTTAGATGTATGCTTTCTAAAATGATGCTTACTAACGCTAACGTATTAGTTTTAGATGGGCCTACTAACCACTTAGACCTTGAATCAATCACAGCTGTAAATAATGGATTAAAAGATTATAATAGCAATATCTTATTTGCTTCTCATGACCACCAATTCGTTCAAACTATAGCTAATAGAATAATCAAAATTGATGATAATGGTTCAATCTTCGATAGAGCTATGTCATATGATGAATTCTTAGAAAAATTCAGCTTATAATTTTATATACTTTATTATTAAAAGTGGCTTATGCCACTTTTTTATTTATCATATTTTAAGGAAAATATGATAATATGAATAATGTACATACTAAAAATCTTTTATTGAGGTATTAATTAATGATACGAATTTACAACAGAAAAACAGCAAAATATGATATTGAAAAGGTAGCTGGAGAAAAATATATTAAATGGACATATGAATCTCCCTTAGGCAAAAGCCTATTAGAACTCTTTATTAAAAGAAAACTTTTTTCAAAAATTTATGGCTTTTATTGTAATACAAAATTTAGTAAAAGAAAAATTAAATCATTTATAAACACATTTTCTATTGATATGAGTAAATGTGCACATAGTATAGATGCTTATAACAATTTTAATGATTTCTTCACTAGAAAGCTACTTCCTGAAGCAAGACCTTTTGATAAAAATGCAAATATCCTTATGTCTCCAGGTGATGGAAGATTACTAGCATATACTAATATATCTATGGAAAATTTAATGCAAGTAAAAAATATTCATTATAGCTTGGCTGAATTATTAGAAGATAATGATATAGCAAAAGAATATGAAGGTGGAACATGTATAGTCTTAAGATTATGCCCAACTGATTATCACCGTTTCCACTTTGTAGATAGTGGTATTCCTTTAGAAAATCACTTTATAAAGGGTAATTATTATTCAGTAAACCCTACTGCTTTAGAAAGAATTGCTAAACTTTACTGCCAAAATAAAAGGGAATGGTCTATATTTAAATCAGATAACTTTGGAGATATAATTCATGTGGAAGTTGGAGCAACATGTGTTGGGTCAATAATTCAAAGCTATTCTCCTCAAAAAAAAGTATCTAAAGGTGATGAAAAAGGATACTTTAAATTTGGTGGGTCAACAACTATATTATTCTTCAAACCTAACACTGTAGAAATAGATGAAGATATACTTATCCAATCTTCTCTAGGATTTGAAACAGCAGTGCAAATGGGAGAAAGCATAGGAAAAGCTATTAATTAATTTAAATTATAAATCTTAAAATTAAAAATGAATGCACACATTCATTTTTAATTTTATATTTTTTCATAAATCATCATTCTTAATTCTCAATTATTCTTTTTATTGTATTAATAAATTTTTCTTCATTTCCATCAAAAATAACAATATGTATTCCCATTTCCTTAGCTCTCATTTTTACTGGCTCTTTTATAGGTTCTTTAGTAGCAACTAAAATCTTATAAGCATTATCTCCTCCTATCTTACTAGCATAAACATTTAACTCATTTAAAGCCATTTCATTATACTTATCACTATCCTTACATGATATACATATAGGTACTGAATCTTTTACTGCTATTACATCTAATTCATTTCTTACAGTTTTTCTATCATTATTCCATAGAAAAATAACTCCGTTTCTAGATTCGTCTATTTCTTTAATATTTCTAAGTAAATTATTAGTTGCTATCTCTAACCATGTTCCACTTTTAAATATAAATCCTTTAATATAGTTATTTAAAAAATGTATCTTTATTTTGTCATTATTTTTGCTAAAATTTATTTCATTCATTTCTTGCAGCTTATTAAGTATTAAATTAAGTAGCTTTTTATCTTCATTTTCAATTCTGCTATAATCTATATATATAATTTCAGGATTATTTTCTTCATGTAGAAAAATTGAATTATCATATAACTTTTGCTTATGCTTATTCCATAAATCTAAATTATTATAAATCTGCTTTGAAAA